>DATFGS010000490.1:0-4932 GCA_035249225.1 Candidatus Methylomirabilota bacterium
GTGCCCTCCTTCGACCCGATGAGGGTGAGCACGTCGGTCTGCGGATCGAGGGTGACCCCGAAGCGGCCGCGGTACCAGTTGGCCACCGCGGTGCGGAAGGAGAGCAGGCCCTCGTAGTCGGGATACCGGTGGTTCGCGGGAGTCTCGGCCGCCCGCTTGATCGCCTCGATGATGTGGGGCGGCGTCGGCAGGTCCGGATCGCCGATGCCCATGTCGATGAGGTCGACGCCGCGGGCGCGGGCCTCGCGCTTGTTCTTGTCGATCTCCGCGAAGAGGTACGGGGGCAGCTTGGCCAGCCGGGAGGCCAGCGGGATCGGCGCAGGGGTTGGGCTCACTCGTGATTCTCCTGGATTCGGATGACGGGATTCTTCAGGCCGCCGATGGACTCGATGCGGACCTCGACCTTGTCGCCGGGCACGAGCGGCCCGATGCCGCAGGGGGTGCCGGTGGCGATGACGTCGCCGGGCAGCAGCGTCATGATCGCGGAGATGCGCGCCACCAGGTCCTCGACCGGGCAGATCAGGTGCTTGGTGTTGGAGGCCTGCCGGCGCTCGCCGTTCACCCAGGTCTCGATGTCGACCCCGTTGGGATCGATGTCGGTGGCGATGCACGGCCCCACCGGGCAGAAGCTGTCGAAGGCCTTGGCCCGGGTCGGCTGGCCGTCGCGCACGTTGAGGTCGCGGGCGGTGACGTCGTTGAGGCAGGTGTAACCGAGCACGTACTCGCGGGCCCGCTCCGCGGGCACGTGGTGGCACCGCTTCTTCATGACGATCGCGAGCTCGCCCTCGAAGTCGACGCGGCGCGACTGGGGCGGGACGACGATCGGATCGTCGGGCCCGCACAGCGACGAGATCGGCTTGAAGAAGAACTGAGGCTCCGCCGGCACCTGCACGTTCATCTCCTCGGCGTGCTCGCGGTAGTTGAGGCCCACCCCCACGATCTTGGTGGGCACCACCGGGGCCAGCAGCACCGCCTGGCTCTGCAGGTACTTCTTCCGCCCCTTCTTGAAGCTGCCGTAGGGCGTCCCCGCGTACTCCACGATGTGCTGGCCCTCGAGGACGCCGTAGCGGGTCTTGCCGCCGGCTCGGAAGCGCACGATCCTCATGCGAGCCCCAGCACGTCCTGCATCGAGTAGAGCCCGGGCCGGGCCGTCGCGATGAAGCGGGCCGCGCGCAGGGCCCCGCGCGCGAAGTTGTCGCGGCTCTGCGCGCGATGGGTCAGCTCGAGCCGCTCGCCGAGCGCGCCGAAGGAGACGGTGTGCTCGCCGACCACGTCGCCCGAGCGGAGGGCCGCCATGCCGATCTCCTTGCGGGAGCGCTCCGCCAGCTTGTCGTGCCGGTCGTAGACCGCGCTCTTCGCGAGATCGCGGCCGAGGGCCTCGGCCACCACCTCGGCCATGCGCAGCGCGGTGCCGCTGGGCGCGTCCTTCTTGAAGCGGTGGTGGGTCTCGACGATCTCCACGTCGTAGTCGTCACCCAGCATCCGCGCCATGTCGGCGAGGATGCGGAAGGCCACGTTGACGCCCACGCTCATGTTGGGCGCGACGAGGATCGCGATGCTCCGGCCGACGGCCGCGAGCTCCTCGCGCTGCGCGGGGGTGAAGCCGGTGGTGCCGATCACCGCGCGCCCGCCCTGCCGGGCGGCCAGCCGCGCGTGCGCCAGGCTCGCCTCCGGCACCGAGAACTCGATCAGGATGCGGTCCTTGCCGAGCACCGCGTCCGCGTCCGCGGTGATCGGGACGGCGAGGCGGCCCACTCCCGCGGCCTCGCCCGCGTCCCGCCCGAGGGCGGGATGGCCGGGGGCCTCGAGGGCAGCCACCAGGCGCAGCTCCTTGTCCTCTTGGAGCAGGGCGACCAGACGGTTGCCCATCCGGCCGGCCGCGCCGGCGACGACGACATCCGCCATGACGAGCGGAGGATCAGCCCTTGACGAGGCCGAGCGAGGCCAGCACCGCCCGCAGGCGCGGCCGGTTCGCCTCGGCCATCCGGCACATGGGCAGCCGGAACTCCGGCTCGGCCAGCTTCCCCATCATGGCGAGCGCTTCCTTGACCGGGATCGGGTTGGTCTCGATGAAGACCGCGCGGGAGAGCGGGAAGAGCTTGAGGTGCAGCTCGCGCGCCTGCTTCCAGTCGCCCGCCAGCGCGGCGTGCGTCATCTCGGCGGTCTCCCGGGGCATCAGGTTGGCGATGACCGAGATCACTCCGCGGCCGCCGACCGACATCAAGGGCAGGGTGATGTTGTCGTCGCCCGAGAGCACCGAGAAGTCGGGGCCGCACGCCAGGATCACCTGGGTCATCTGATCGAGCGAACCCGAGGCCTCCTTGACGCCCACCACGTTCGGGCAGTCCCGCACGATGCGGGCCAGGGTGTCGGTCTCCACGTTGACCGCGGTGCGGCCCGCGATGTTGTAGACGATGATCGGGATGTCCACCGCCTCCGCGACCGCGCGGAAGTGCCGGTAGAGCCCTTCCTGGGTGGGCTTGTTGTAGTACGGGTTCACGACCAGCGCGCCGGTGGCCCCCGCCTTCTTGGCGTGGGCGGTGAGGTCGATCGCCTCGGAGGTGGAGTTCGAGCCGGTCCCTGCGATGACCGCGACGCGCCCGCGGGCGGTCTCGATGACCAGCTCCACCACGCGCTTGTGCTCGTCGTGGCTCAGCGTGGGCGACTCGCCGGTGGTGCCGCAGGGCACGATGCCGTCCGTGCCGCTCGCGACGTGCCACTCGACCAGCTCGCGGAGCTTGGCCTCATCCACCTTGCCGCCGCGGAACGGGGTCACGAGGGCGACGATCGATCCCTGGAATGTCGCGCGCATGGTTGAGTCCCTCCGTTGCTCACTGCGATGTGGGACGAAGAGTTTCTTGACTCTAACACCAGAGCCGGAAGCACTTCAAGCGGCAGCCGTGATGCGGTAGACTCCAGCGGATGGAAAGCCCCCGAGCCGACGGCCGTACCGCTCACGTCACCGCCGACGTCGCCGCCGAGGTGCGCCGCCGCTTCGGCACGCCCTGCTACGTCTACGATCACGCCGCGCTCGAGAGCGCGGCGCGGCAGGCGCTGGCCTTCCCGGCGCCGTTCGGTCTCACCGTGCGCTACGCGATGAAGGCCAATCCGAGCCGCGGCATCCTGGTCCTGTTCCGCGACCTGGGCCTGCACGTGGACGCCTCGAGCGACTTCGAGGTGGAGCGGGCGCTGCGGGCGGGCTTCGCTCCCGAGCGCATCCAGCTCACCTCGCAGATGCCGTCGCGCGCGCTCGAGCGGCACCTGGCGCGCGGCGTGCTCTTCAACGCGTGCTCGCTGCACCAGCTCGAGGCGTTCGGGCGGGTCGCCCCCGGCCGCGAGCTCTCGGTGCGCGTGAACCCGGGGCTCGGCACCGGCTCCACCAAGCGCACCAACACCGGCGGCCCCGCCTCCAGCTTCGGGATCTGGCACGAGGCGATGCCCGAGATCCTGGCGATCGCGAAGCGCCACGACCTGCGCATCCGCCGCCTGCACTCCCACGTCGGCTCCGGCACCGATCCCGAGGTGTGGAAGCGCTGCGCGCGGATGACGCTCGACCTGGCCGCCCGGCTTCCCGAGGTGGCGAGCATCAACCTGGGGGGCGGGTTCAAGGTCGGCCGCATGCCCGAGGAGCCGTCGGTGGACCTGGCCGACGTGGGCGCGCACGTGCGCCGCGAGATCGAGGGCTTCCACGACCGCTCGGGCCGGGGGCTGCACCTCGAGATCGAGCCCGGGACCTTCCTGGTCGCCAACGCGGGCGTGATCGTGGCCTCCTGCGTGGACGTGGTGGACACCGGCACCGAGGGCTACTGCTTCGCCAAGCTCGACGCGGGCATGCCGGAGATCACGCGGCCGTCGCTGTACGGCGCCCAGCATCCGATCGACGTGCTGGCCGCCGGGCGCGAGCAGAAGGCGGTGGTCTTCGTGGGCCCCTGCTGCGAGTCGGGGGACATCCTCACGCCCGCGCCCGGCGATCCCGAGGCGCTGGCGCCCCGCTGGGTCGCGACCCCGCGCATCGGGGACCTGGTGGTGGTCGGCGGCGCGGGCGCCTACTGCGCGGCCATGGCCACGATCAACTACAACTCCTACCCCCAGGCGCCCGAGGTCATGCTCGGCCCCGACGGCGCGCTCACCCTGCTGCGCCGTCGCCAGACGCCCGAGCAGGTCTGGCAGAACGAGTCCTGAGCGAACGGGGCTAGGGAACGCGGACGGAGATCTCGTTGGAGCGCGCGCTCTCGTTGGGGCGGCGCGCCCGGTCCAGCGCGGTGACCGCGTAGCGGTAGGTCGCCCCCGGCTGCACGTCGCGGTCCAGGTACACGGTGGCGATCGCCATCGTGGTCGCGATGCGGAGGAACTCGCCGGACTCTCCCGCCCGGTAGATCGCGTAGAGGGCCACGTCCGGCGAGGCGCTCGGATTCCAGGCGAGCCGCACCGCGCCCGGCGACGGCACCCCGAGCAGGTTGGCGGGCGCGACGGGCGCCGTGGTGTCGGCGGCGGCGATGACCACCGCGGCCGAGGTCTCGCCGGTGGCGCTCACCGCCGGATCCACGCGCACCGCGCGCACCGCGTAACGGTAGTCGGTGTCGTTGTCCACGCCCTCGTCGGTGAACGTGGTGCCCTCTACCGGGCGGGGCGTGATCGCGGCGAGCGTGCCCTCCGCGCCCGCGCCGCGCAGTACCACGTAGCGGAGGTCGCCCGGAGCCGGCGAGCCGTCCACCATCTCCGCGGGCGGCTGCCAGGTGAGACGGATGCGCCGATCGCCCGGCGAGGCGCTGAGCGCGCGGGGCGCCTTCGGGGCGGCCAGGTACGGGATCACCAGGCGCTCGGAGGGCCCGCTGCTCCGCCCGAGCGCGTCCTCGGCGGTGACCACGTAGACGTAGCGGCGGCCGATCGAGAGCGCGCGCCGGTCCACCCACGTCACCGCGGTGCCCTGCA
>DATFGS010000491.1:0-4560 GCA_035249225.1 Candidatus Methylomirabilota bacterium
GAGCGCCCCGCGCACGCCGGCCAGCCGGCAGGCCGAGTCGGCGACGCGGGCCAGGATCTCGCGCGGCTCGCGCGCGGGAAGGTTCGCATCCACGAGCCCGCGCAGCTCGCGCAGGTGCGCGAGGTGATCGCCCCGGCGCTCGAGCAACCGCTGGTGGACGAGCGAGGAGCCGACGCGGTCCGCGATGACGAGGAGCAGGAGCACGTCGGTGGTGGTGAACGGCGCGCCCAGCTCCTGGCGGCCCGCGAAGAGCACGCCGGCCGCCTCCCCCTCGGTTCGCACCGGCACCGCGATGCCCTGGCGCATCGGGAAGCGCTCGACGAACGGATCGCGGGCGGCTGGCTCGGCGGCCGCGTCGTAGGTCAGCACGCGCTTCTCCGCGAAGACGCGCCCCACGAGGCCCTCGCCCGGATCGAGCACGACGCTCTCCATGTCATCGCGCCGGAAGCCGCGGCCCGACCGGGGCACGAGCCGTCCCGTCGCGTCGTCCAGGATGAAGAGGAGCGTGCGATCGGCGGCCAGCAGCCGGGAGACTCGATCCATCGCCAGCGCGAACAGCTCGCCGGGCGGCAGCCCGAGCGGCGGGACCGACAGGATCTCCTGGAAGATGTCGAGGGCGTGGGCGTCCCGGTCGGGGTGACGCGCCGACGCCGGCTCGTCGCCCAGGCGCTCCCGGAGGCTCTCGAGCGCGTCGCCCAGCTGCGAGAGCGCGGCGCGGACCGAGTCGCCGCTCACCGGAACCTCCGGATCACTTCCCGGCGAGCGTGCGGATGAACCGGACGATGGCCCAGCGGTCGTTCTCGGGCAGGTGCCGCCACGAGGGCATGGCCCCGCGCCCGTTGGTCACCTTCCAGAAGATCTCCCCGTCCGGCTCGTCCTGCACCCGCTTCGACGTCCAGTCCGCCGGCTTGGGGTTGAGCGCGACCGCGGCCGGCCCGTTGCCCTTGCCGAGAGGCCCGTGGCAGGACACGCAGTTGATCTTGGCGACCTTCTCGCCCTGCTCGATCGTCTTCTTGTCGGCGGGAAGCGGGTTCTTCTTCCCCTTCTCGGATTCGGGAGCGACCCAGGGCCCCGTCTGGGCGGCCACGTCCACCGGACCGCGGCCCGAGGCGAGGATCAGCAGGATCACGGCCAGCGCGAGTCCAGCGGCGCGAATGATGGGCGACAGCGGCTTCATCGAGGGCCTCCTGTGGGAACCGGAACCTGAAGCGAATCGTCCCGTCATCATTGACGAAACGCATAGTCATTTAACACCACGCCTCCGCGGGGGGTCAAGTCCTTCCCCGGTTTTCGCGGTTGCCGCGGGCGTGTGCTATGGTCTCGGCGGTCATGGCCGACGAACCCGTCCATCTCGTCGCGGTCATCGGCGCGGGGCCCGCCGGCCTCTTCGCCGCCCGCGCGCTCGCCGCGACCGGCGCCCGCGTGATCCTCCTCAATCGTGACATCAAGCCGGGCGGCCTCGCCGAGTACGGCATCTTCCTGAACAAGTACAAGATGAAAGGCGGGCTGCGCCGTCAGTTCCAGAAGATTCTCACCGACCCGCGTGTAACCTACCTCGGACACGTGACGATCTCGAACAAAGGAGATCTCACGGTCCGCGACCTGGCCGGGATGGGCTTCGACGCCCTGGTCTACGCGATCGGTGCGCAGGGCACGAAGTACCTGGGCGTGGACGGCGAGCGCCTGCCGGGCGTCTACCACGCCAAGGACCTCGTGTATCACTACAACCGCCTGCCGCCCTTCAGCGAGCGGCCCTTCCCCATGGGCCGCCGGGTGGCGATCGTGGGCGTCGGCAACGTGATGGTGGACATCGCGAACTACTGCGCCCACTTCGCCGACTGCGACGAGATCATCGCGATCGCGCGGCGGGGCCCGTTCGAGAAGGCCTACGACGACCGCGAATTCGAGGACGTCGAGGACGCGTTCGACCACGCGCTCTACCGGGAGGAAGTCGAGCGCGTCCGGCCGCGGCTCGTCGCCGCGGGCCAGAGCCCCGACGAGCTGCTGGCCGTGCTTGCGGCCAAGCCGGAGGCGTCACCGCGGGCCCGTGCCCGCCTGCGCTTCCGCTTCCTGGCCTCGCCCAAGCGCGTGCTGGCCGAGGGCGGCCGCGTCACCGGGCTCGAGGTGGAGGAGAACCGGCTCGAGCGCAAGGGTGACCGCATCGTGGCGGTCGGCACCGGGGAGAGCTCGGTCATCCCGGCCGACACCGTGGTGTTCGCGGTGGGCGACCGGGTGGACGAGGACGCGGGGCTCCCCTACAAGGACGGCCTCTACCTCACCGTGCCGGGCGACGATCCCGCCGCGGCCTACCAGGTCCTCGACCCTGCTGCGGAGGCCGCGCAGCCGGGCGTCTTCGTGGTCGGCTGGGCCCGGCGCGCCAGCGACGGCGTGGTGGGCCGCGCACGGCTCGACGCGGAGACCGGGATCAAGCACGTCGCCGCTTATTTGGCGGCCCGGCCGAAGCGGCCGGCCGCGGCGGCCGAGCAAGGGGTCGAGGCGCTGCGCCGGACCCTCGCCGAGCGGGGCGCCGTCGTCGTGGATTATCCGGCGGTGCAGCGGCTCGAGGCGGCGGAGAAGGCGCGCGCGGCGGCGGACCAGGTCGAGGAGTTCAAGTTCCGCAGCGACCGCGAGATGCTGGACGCCCTCCGCCCCTAGACCTCCCGCCGACCCAGCAGGAGCAGGAACGACGCGGCGACGCCGTAGGCGGCGGCCAGCGCGTGCGGCGCCCCGCTCGCCACCGCCCACGGCCAGAACACGGCTCCGCCGGGCAGCGGCGAGTGGATCAATCCGAAGAGCGTGGCCACCGCCGCGATCGCCAGGACCGCCGCCGCGACCCGCGAGCGTCGGTCGATGATCGCGACGAGGGCCGAGCCCCACACGAGGGCGGTGAGGATGAAGCCGTTCCCCAGCACCAGGAGCGCGCTCCACAGGAGCCGGCCATCGCCCGCGAGATCGGCCGGGCTCTTGCCCACCCCGCCGAGCAGCAGGCCGCCCTCGATCAGGACGAGCGCGGCCACCGCGGGCAGGAACGAGACCGCGACCGCGGGGGCGTGGCGCGGCGGCGAGGCCAGGAAGGCCTGCGCAGTGATCTGCAACCCCACGAAGACCAGGATCGGGGCTACCGCGGCCTCCGGCAGGATCCGCACGAGCACCGCGACGACACCGACCGCGGCGCCGACGCCGATCAGGAGACCGGTCGCCAGCGTGTAGCCCGCCCGCGCGCCCATCGCCTTGTAGGCGGGATGGCCGATGTACGGGGTGTTCTGGATCACGCCGCCGCAGCACCCCGCCGCGATGGTGGCGACCGCCTCGGTCAGCAGGATGTCGCGCGCGCGATACTCGTCGCCCGCCACGATGGCCGACTCGGTGTTGTCGATGCCGCCGACCACGGTGGCCAGCGCGAACGGCACCGCGAGCGGCAGGTACGGCAGCGTGGCCTCGAGCGCGTCGAGCCAGGCGAGCGTCGGCCACGGCAGCGCCAGGCCGAGCGCGCCGAGGGTGACCGCGGGATGGGGTCCCGGCGCTCCGGCGCCGAGGGCCCAGCGCCCCCAGAAGATCGCGGTCCCCGCCAGCACCGCGGCGAGCGCGCCGGGCAGGCCCCACGGCATCCGCACGCCGCCCAGCAGCGCGGCGAGGAGCACGACGAGCGAGACCACGCCCACGAGAGGATCGCCGACGATGCGCAGCGAGGGCAGGAAGGCGATGAGGAGGATCGCGACGCCCGCGATGGAGCCGAGCAGCGCGGCCCGCGGCACCACCCGCCGCGCCCAGTCGCCCGCGAAGGCGCAGCCGAGCTTGATCACCCCCATCGCCACCGTGATGCCCATCCCGATCTTCCACGCCATGATCGGGTCTCGCGTGAGGAGCATCGCGGGACCGAGCACGCCGAAGACGATCCCGAAGAGCGACGGCGTGTCGAGGCCGAAGGGCATCGCGGTCACGTCGCTCCGGCCGGTGCGGCGCATCAGCCGCACCGCGAGGACCGTGTAGACCAGGTTGCCCAGGAGCACGCCCACCGCGGTGCCCGGGACCATGACGTGGAGCACGAGGTCGGAGGGAAAACCGAAGACGCCGATCAGCAGGCCCGAGAAGATGACGAAGAGGCCGAGGTTATCCAGGGCCAGGCCGAAGAACGCGTTCCAGTCGCCGGGAGCCCACCAGCGGACGGCCGGCGCCGTCCTCACGGGATCAGGCGGAGCGGAGCGGGGCCGACCCGGCCGCCGAGAACTCGCGCGCGAGGACGCGCACCCGGTCCGCGAGCCCGCTGCACCACGCGAGGCTCCCGCGGTTCCCGGCCACCTCGGGGAAGCCGAGCTCGACCGCGGGCGTGGGCGGGGCGGGCCGCAGAGCCTCGCCGAGCCGCAGGCGGACGCCGTAGCTCTGCCCCTCGCGCGCGCCCGCGGTCTCCACCACCGCCTCGACGCGCAGGTTCTCCCGCTTGGCGTGCGAGCGGACGAAGTTCTCGAGCCAGCGCGCCACTTCGCCGTAGTCACCGCCTGAGAACATGACCGCTCCCTAGCACTCGTTGAAGCCGCAGGAGAGACACTTCTTGCACCCTTC
>DATFGS010000492.1:0-8904 GCA_035249225.1 Candidatus Methylomirabilota bacterium
TTCGTGGTGGCCACGCTCGGCGTTGCCAGCCCGGTGCTGCTGACGCCGCTCGGCCTCGCCCTCTGGTGCGCCTCCACCCTGCCGCTGGGGGGCGGCCACTCGAGCTGACGCCCCCGCGGCGCGGCCGCGTCAGGGCTGCAGTCGCGTTCCCCGCCACGCGCCGCCGGTGAAGCCCGTCCCGGTGGATTGCAGCGCGCGCGTCCACACCGCGCGATCGTGCGCGCGCCCCGGCTGCCCCGCCCACAGCTCCACCCGCTCCGCCCAGACGCGATAGCCGCCCCAGCGCTTGGGCCGCGGCACGTCCGCGCGGTGCGTCTGCCTCGTCGCCTCGATCTTCTCGAGGAACGCCCGGCGCGAGGCGATGGGCCGGCTCTGATCGCTCGCCGCCGCGGCCACCCGCGCGTCGAGAGGCCGCGTGCTCCAGTAGCGGTCCGAGTCGGCCTCGGGCGCGTGCGTGACCGGCCCTTCGACCCGGATCTGCCGCTCGAACACGTCCCAGTGGAAGACGAGCGCGGCGCGCGGATTCGCGGCGAGGGCCAGGCCCTTGGTGCTCTCGCGATCCGAGTAGAAGACGAACCAGCCGAGGCCCACGTCGAAGCCCCGACAGATGACCATCCGGACGCTCGGGCGGCCGGCCGCGTCCACGGTGGCGAGGGCCATCGCGGTCGGGGACTTCATCGCGGGCCGGGCCTCCTCGATCCAGTGCGCGAGGAGCGGAAGCGGATCGGCGGGCAGGATCTCGGGGAGGGGCTCGCTCATCTCGTGTCCTCTCGTCTCCTCAGCGGGCGGGGGGCGCGGCCGCGGGTGGCATGCGCACGCGCCACCACATGTTCAGCACGAACAGCGCGGTCCCCGCGAGCTGGCCGAGCCCGCCCAGCGCGATGAGCCATCGCAGGCCGAGCGCGCCCGCGAGCCCCACCGCGATCTCGGCGGCGGCGCGCAGCGCGGTCGCGACCGTCATGACCCAGTACACCGCCTCGGCCAGCTCGGGCCGGTAGCGGACATCGTCGCGCGCGGGGCGCGGGAACATCCAGGTCGCGACGCCCATGACCATCATCAGCATGAAGCCGACGAGGAGCAGGTGGGCGTGCGCGGTGATCAGCAGGCGGGGCGGATACGCGTCGAGGACGAACTGGCCGACCACGATGTACGCGCCGATCAGGAGCCCGACGAGCAGAAAGACGAAGCTGGTCTTGATGTATCGCCGGATCAGCGGGGGCACCCTAGTCGGCCCCGCCCTCGGCCAGCGCGCCGAGCCCGTCGAGGTCGGTGAGGACGAGCCGTCCGCCGTCGTCGGCCAGCAGGCCGTCGCGGAGCCAGCGACTCAGGATCCGAATGGCGGTCTCCACCGTGGTGCCGGTCATGTCGGCCAGGCTCTGCCGGGTCAGGTGAAACGGGAGCGTGACGCCCTTGTCGCTTCGCGCCCCTTCGCGCTTCGCGAGCCGGAGCAAGGTCGCGGCCAGGCGCGCCTCGACCGGATCCACCGCGAGCGACGCGACCGAGTCGTGGGCGGTGCGCAGCCGTCGGCCGATCATGAGCGCCATCTCCCTGATGAAGCCGGGATGCCGCTCGGCGAGCGCGATCATGGGATCGGCCGGGATCTTCAGGACCACGGTGGGCTCGGTCGCCTGCGCGGAGGCGGGATAGGGGCGCTTCTCGATCACCGCCACGCCCCCGAAGATCTCCCCGGGTCCCAGGAGCTCGAGCACCACGTCCTTCCCCGCCCGGGAGTGCCTCAAGATCTTCACGTGGCCCGATCTCACCAGGTAGAACCAGTGCGCGGCGTCGCCCTCCATGAAGATGGACGCGCGGGATCGATGCGTCTCTTCCATGGCGACCGCCGCCACCGCCTCGAGCTCGCGCGCGGGGATCCCCGCGAAGACCGGGTTCGCGCCCAGGAAGGCGACCATCTCCTTGGGGGACATCGGCGGCAGGATAGCACGGGCCTTCGAGGCGGGATCGCCCCACCCTGCGGCGTGGGCGCCTCACGCGGCGAGACGCGGGTCCTCCGAAGTGCACGGATTCTCGGCCGTCCGTGGCTGGCACCTCCCGTGCACTCCCCCGGTCCCAAGGGGACCGATCGATGCGTGGACTCGTCGAGCTGCTGCTCCTCGGACTGGTCGCCACGACGCCGGAGGCGGCGGCGACCACGCCGATCATCGACGGACCTACCGTGCTCGAGCGGTCGCCGGCCGCGATCCAGGCGTCCCTGGGACGGCCCCTCCGCACCCAGGTGGTCGCGCCGGGAGATTTCCATCTGCCCAACGGAGGCACCTCGCGGATCTATGGCGGTGCGAGTGCGCGGATCGACGTCGACTTCGAGAAGGAGCGCAGCACCACCGTGACCGTCGCCTTTCCGGACACCGCCGCGGCGCCGAGGACCTACGAGGCCGCGCTCCAGGCCGTCAATCTTCCGTCCGGACCCCGGCCCGATGTGATCAGGCGGGACCACCGCGAGTGGCACAACCTCCACGGGTACCACGTGCGGGTGATCGCCGCGTACCCGGCGCTCGATCACATCGACGCGATCATCCTGAGCGTGCACCCGCTCCCCTAGCCCGTCGCTCCTTATGACCGACGTCATAGGGAACCTGACCGTCCGACGGTAGCGTGGGCCCGAGGAGGAACGACATGGCTCCAGAGTGCAGCTGCCATCACGACTCACCGCCGGCGCTCGAGGCCCCCGCATCGCCGGTCGGCGCCGAGCAGACGGTGGCCGACATCGTCGGTACCCGAACCGGAGCGCTCGAGATCCTGAAGGACCTGGGGATCAACCACTGCTGCGGCGCGCATCTCACGCTGCGCGAAGCCGCCGCGGCGGCGGGCGTGCCCCTCGACACCCTGCTCGCGGCGCTGAGCGAGCCGCCCAAGACGCCGGCATGATCTCGGGCGACATCACGGTGGCCCGGCTGCTCGACGAGCATCCGGAGCTGATCGAGGTGCTCGCCCGCTATCATCCGCACTTCGCCCGGCTCCGGAACCGGCTCCTGCGCCGGGTCATGGCGCCACGGGTGACCGTGGCCCAGGCCGCGGGCATGGCCGGCGTCCCGGCGGACGAGCTGCTGGCTGTGCTGCGGCAGGCGGTGGGGGAGCCCGCCCCGGCCCCGCACCCTGCCATCTCCCCCGGCGACGCGCCCTCTCCTTCCCAGGGAGAGGGCGGGCCGCCCCGTCGGCTCGCCGGCACGCCCGAGGCTCGCCGGGTGCGCCTCGACGTGCGCGAAGACATCCGTCGGGGTGACGAGCCGTTCGCGCGCATCATGGCCGCGATCAAGACGCTCGACGGTGATCAGGTGCTCGCGCTGCGCGTCCCGTTCGAGCCCATCCCGCTCTACGACGTGCTCGGCAAGCGCGGCTTCGCGCACTGGACCGAGCGCCGCGCCTCCGACGACTGGACGGTGTGGTTCTACCGTGACACCGGGCCGCGCCTGGAGCCGGCCGCGGCCCCCGCGATTGCCGCGGGCACTCGGTCGGTGCTGGACGTGCGCGGCCTCGAGCCGCCGCAGCCCATGCTGCGGGTGCTCCAGGAGATCGACCGCCTCGGCCCGGGTGCCGAGCTCGAGGTACATCACGAGCGCCGCCCGATGTTCCTCTATCCCCAGCTCGACGAGCGCGGCTTCCTGCACGAGACCGACGAGCCGGAGCCCGGGCTGGTGCGCATCCGGATCCGGAGGGGAGCGGCGTGAGCGGGCCGGTGCGGCCACGGCCCGGCAGCGGCCCGTCGCCGCTCGTCCCGCTCGCCTACCTGATCTGTGCCGCGGCCGCCTTCGTCGTGGCCTCGCTCGGCGTCGCGTGGCTCGAACCCGAGCTGGCGGGCCACTACTACCATCCGCGGCTGCTCGCGCTCACCCACACCGTCACGCTCGGGTGGGTCACGCTCGCGATCATGGGCGCCAGCTACCAGCTCATCCCGATCGTGCTCGAGCGCCCGATCTGGAGCGAGCGGCTCGCCCGCTGGCAGCTCGCCATCCTCGCGATCGCGCTGACCGGCATGGTCGCGCATTTCTATCTCGGCACCTGGCCCGGGCTGGCGGCGGCCGCGGGCCTGCTGGCCATCGGCATCGCACTGCATCTCGTCAACATCGGGATGAGCCTGCGGGGCTTCACCCAGTGGACGTTCACCGCCCGCCTGGTCGTCCTGGCCTACGGAGGGCTCGCGCTGACGACCGTGTTCGGTGTGGCCCTCGCGGTCAACCGGATATGGCCATTCCTCCCGGACGAGTTCTTCCCGGTCCTGCATGCCCACGTGCAACTGGCGCTCCTCGGCTGGGTGGCGCCGATGATCCTCGCCGTCGGCGCGCGCGTGTACCCGATGTTCTTCCTCGCGCCGGCGCCGCGGCGCTGGCACTCCCTCGTGCAGCTCTGGGGCCTGGCGCTCGGCGTACCCGCGGTGGTGCTGGGTCTGCTCGGCGTGACCGGCCTGCTCGTCGCCGGAGCGGCGGCGGTGGCGGTCGCGGCGGGCTCGCACGCGGTCTGGGCGTGCGAGATGGCGTGGGGACGGAAGCGGCCCGGGCTCGACTGGGGGCTCCGCTTCGTCCTCACCGCCACCGCGTTCCTCGCGCCGGCCGCCGTGCTCGGGGTCGCGATGGCCGCGGATCGCCTCGCGGGACCGCGCGTGGCGCTCGCCTACGCCGTCGTCGCCCTCGGCTGGATCTCCCTGACCATCGCGGGCATGATGCTCAAGATCGTTCCGTTCCTGGTCTGGTATCGCGCGTACAGCCGGCGGGCGGGCCGCGAGCCGGTGCCGACGCTGGCGCAGATCGCCTGGCCGCGGGCGGAGGGGCTGGCCTACGGGCTCCTCACCGGCGGCATCGTGCTGCTGGCGGCGGCCGTGCTCCGGGGCGAGGCGGCCTGGATCCGCGCCGCGGGCGCGGTGCTGGCGCTGGGCTCGCTGGCCTTCGCGGCGGCGCTCGTGCGAGTCCTCGGTCATCTGTGGTCCTCAGCTCCCGGGGCCCCGACCTGGCCCCCGCACTCCTCCGGTCTGCGGACGACCCGCGAGGAGCCCGGCCCGCGGTCGCCGCGGGAGGAGCCGCCGCGCTCCGCGAGCCGGGTGCTGGCGGGGAGGGCGTGAGATGGATGCGCCCGCCTTCGCCCGGAGCCCGTTCATCGCCATCTGGGAGACGACGCGGGCGTGTGCCCTGGCCTGTGTGCACTGCCGGGCTGCGGCCATGCCCCGCCGCGATCCCGGTGAGCTCACCACGGACGAGGGCAAGGCCCTGCTGGACCGGATCGCCGCCTTCGGCGATCCGCCGCCGCTCGTGGTCTTCACCGGCGGGGATCCGCTCCGGCGGCCGGACATCGCGGAGCTGGTGGCCCACGGAACGCGCCGCGGGCTGGCGGTGTCGCTGACTCCGAGCGGAACCGCGGCGGTCACCCGGGACAAGCTCGGGGCCTTGAAGCGCGCGGGGCTGGTGCGGCTCGCGGTGAGCCTCGACGGCGCTCACGAGGACACCCACGACGCCTTCCGTCGCGTGCGGGGCTCCCATCGCAACACCCTGCGGATCATCGAGCACGCGAGCGAGCTGGGCCTCGGCCTCCAGATCAATACCACCGTGTGCCGCCAGACCGTCGGGGAGCTGCCCGCGCTGGCGGACCAGATGGCCGAGTTCGGGGTGCTCCTCTGGGCGCTCTTCTTCCTCATCCCGGTGGGGCGCGCCCAGGCGGACCAGGGCCTCACCGCCGACGAGATCGAGGAGGTGCTCCGCTGGGCGGCGGACCTGCAGCCTCGCGTCCCCTTCGGGATCAAGACGACGGAGGCGCCCCAGTATCACCGCGTGCTCGGGGAGGGCGGCGGGGGACGGCCGTCCCTGCGGACGGGCCGGGAGCGGCCCGGCATGCGCGCGGGGCGGGCGGTGACCGATGGCAACGGCTTCGTCTTCGTGGACCATCTCGGCAACATCTGCCCGAGCGGGTTCCTGCCGCTCCCGGCCGGCAACGTCCGGCGAGACGATCTCGTCGCGGTGTACCGGGAGCATCCTCTCTTCGTCGCGCTCCGCGACGCGGAGAGGCTCGGCGGGCGCTGCGGGCGCTGCGAGTGGCGGGCGCGCTGCGGCGGAAGCCGCGCGCGCGCCTACGCCGTCGGCGGCGACCCGCTCGCGGAGGATCCCGGTTGCGCCCATCAGCCAGCCCGCCGGGCGTCCGAGCCATGACGATCGGTCTGGATCAGATCACGCACGCGCTCCGGGATGTCCTGGATCCCGAGCTCGGGATGTCGGTCGTGGATCTCGGCCTGATCTACGACGTGCAGGTCGAAGCTGGTCGCGTGCGAATCACGATGACCCTGACGACCCAGGGCTGCCCGCTCCACGACTCGATGGCGGAGTGGGTCCGGCAGGCGGTGGGAAGGATCCCCGGCGTCGACGAGGTGGAGGTGGCCATCACTTTCGATCCACCCTGGACGCCGGACCGCATGGACCGGCAGACGCTTCCGTAGCCCGCCCGCTCTGCGTGGCGAGGGCGCCCCACCGTGAGGCGCCGCCGCCCCGTGCCCCCTCAGATGCTCTATGACCTGCGTCATGCCTGTCCGCGCGCGCGCGACATATCTTGTAGATATGGCGAGGAGAACTCCCGGCACCGGGCTCCGGCACTGGCCTTGCACATCCTCCCGGCGTAGAGCAAACGAACGATCGAGGAGGCGAGCGAATGAGACGCGCACTGGGAATCGTGGCGGCGGCGGTGACGGCCGGGCTTCTGATCGGCGGCGCAATGATCTGGCAGAGTCAGGCGCGCGACAGATCGACGGAGCCCACCGCGCTGCCGGAGGTGAAGGCGATCCTGACCTCGGCGCCGCTGGTGCCTCCGCCGGTGGACCGGCCGGGCAACGCGCGGGTGATCGTCAGCCTCGAGACCACCGAGGTGAAGGGCACGCTCGCCGACGGCGTGCAGTACACGTTCTGGACCTTCGGTGGAACCGTGCCGGGCCCGTTCGTGCGCGTGCGGGTGGGCGACATCGTGCAGATCCGGCTCAAGAACGCGGAGAAGAGCATGCATCCGCACTCGATCGATCTGCACGCGGTGACCGGACCGGGCGGCGGGGCGGCGGTGACGCAGCTCGGACCGGGCCAGGAGGGCGCCTTCGAGTTCAAGGCTCTCAATCCCGGGCTCTACGTCTATCACTGCGCGACCCCGAGCGTGCCGGAGCACATCGCCAACGGCATGTACGGGCTGATCCTGGTGGAGCCCGAGAAGGGGCTGCCCCGCGTGGACCGCGAGTACTACGTCATGCAGGGCGAGTTCTACACCAAGGGCAAGACCCTGGCGCCGGGGCTGCAGGCGCTGGACCCGGCCAAGCTGACCGGGGAGCGGCCCGAGTACGTCGTGTTCAACGGCAAGATGGGCGCGCTCCTGGGTGACGGCGCGGTCAAGGCCAACGTGGGCGAGACCGTGCGGCTCTTCGTGGGCAACGGCGGGCCGAACCTGATCTCCTCGTTCCACGTGATCGGCGAGATCTTCGACACCGTCTACACCGAAGGCGCGGTGGGCGGCGGCGTCCCGGCCAGGAACGTGCAGACCACGCTGGTCCCGGCGGGCGGCGCGGCGATCGTCGAGATGACGGTGCAGGTGCCCGGCCGCTTCCTGCTCGTGGACCACAGCATCGTGCGGGCGATGGAGAAGGGCGCGCTCGGGGTCCTGGAGGTGGCGGGCGCCGAGCAGCCCGGCATCTTCAAGACGCTGGTGCCGGGCACCCACGGGACGGGCGGGCACTAGTCTCGCCGGCCCCCCAGCCCCCCGGCCCTGGCCCCTCCCCTCAGGGGAGAGGCCGGGGCCGGGGGCGATTCCTCTTCTCCATGACCTGGGTCATACGCCCCACTCCGGGTCGCCTTCAAGCACGTGGCCGCCTTCGAGCACGCGAGCCCCGCGCGTCGGGAGGACATCGAGAAGCTGCCGCGGCACATGCGGCCGACCACTCCGGAGCGCGCGCAGACGGGCCGGCGGGTGGACACCGCACTCCGCCTGGAGCTCGACGGCCGCGTGATGCTCGAGCGGCGCTACTCGCCGGGCGGCCTGCGACGGGATGGACCGACCTTCGCCTACGAGGAGCTCACGGTACGGCCCGGCCGCTACCTGCTCCGGGTGATCCTGGCCGACGAGACGGGGGAAACGGGGCGGCCCGGAGACCCCGCCGCGTCCCGGCGCTGGCGGCTCGAACAGGAGGTGGTGATCGGCCGGGGCCAGGCCCTGCTCGTCGAGTTCTCCGAGGTCACGGGCCTCATCCGCCGCGCGACTCGCGACCTTCCCGGCCAGCTCGGCTCGGCGCGTGGATGACGAAGCATCAGCCGGCGCGCGCATCGGGCGCGGTGAGCGTCTTGACGAGGTCGTCGCAGAGGTGGACGTTCTCGACATGGAGTGACCGCATCTGACGCAGGAAGCCTCCCGTCTCACGATCCAGCTCTTCCTCCAGGAGCCGATCGAGCTGCCTGACAACGCACGCCTGGCCTCGGTTGAGCCGGGGGAGCTGCTCTCGAAGCGATGGCTCGGCGTGGATCCTCTGCGCGCCATCGCCGGTGTCGTGCGACACCTTCCCGCCGAGGTGGTTGATGACCCGGGTCAGACCGGCGCACGACCACGCTTCGTCATCCCGGAGCTTCTCCAGGAGCTTGCCCGCCGTCGGGCCACCCGCTATGGGGATGAGGCGGGCGACGGTCGCCGCCGCGGCCCGCTCCACCTCCAGGAGCCCCTTGAGGCGATCGACGGTTCGCCGACGAGCTTCGCGCGGGTTCAATACACCGACCCCGCCCGATACTCCCCGAACAGCTCGCGCAGCGTCCCGCAGATCTCGCCGACCGTCGCGTAGGCCTTGACCGCCTCCACGAGCGGCGGCATGACGTTACCGTCGCGGGCGGCGACCTCCCGCAGGCGCGCGAGCGCGCCGGCCGCCCGGCGGGCGTCCCGCTCCTCGCGCAGCGC
>DATFGS010000493.1:0-3146 GCA_035249225.1 Candidatus Methylomirabilota bacterium
CCGGGATCGGCGCCGGCCCCGCCGTGCACGATGAGCGCGGGAACGCGGCTTGTCATGGCTCGACGCCGATCGCTATCATGCCCGGGTGGTGATTGTCGGGCAATCGGCTGCGAAGGACAAGTCGCGCGGCGAAGCGCTCGCCGGGCTCGCGCGCCGGATCTCTGCCTGCCGGCTTTGCCCGCGCCTGGTGCGGCATCGCGAAGCGGTGGCCGCAGAGCCTCCCCGCCGCTACCGCGGGCAGGACTACTGGGCGCGCCCACTCCCGGGCTTCGGAGACCCCGCGGCCACCGTGGTGCTCGTGGGGCTGGCGCCGGCCGCCCACGGCGGCAATCGCACCGGGCGCATGTTCACGGGCGACCGAAGCGGAGACTGGCTCTTCCGCGCGCTGCATGAGGCGGGTTTCGCCAACCAGCCCGAGTCGACCCACGCGGGCGACGGCCTGGAGCTTCAGGGGGCCTACATCACCGCCGCCCTGCGGTGTGCGCCGCCGGCCAACAAGCCCACGCCCATCGAGATTGCTCGCTGCCGACCGTTCCTCCTGGAGGAGCTGGCGCTCCTCGACCGGACACGGGTGGTGGTGGCGCTGGGCAAGATCGGCTGGGATGCTTACCTGCGCGCCCGACGGGAGGCCGGGCTGGCGCTCCCGCGCCCGCTCCCTCGGTTCGGCCACGGCGTCACCGGGCGGATGCCGGACGGGATCACCATCCTGGGCAGCTTTCACCCGAGCCAGCAGAACACGTTCACCGGGCGCCTCACGCGGCCCATGCTGCAGCGAGTGTTCACGCGGGCCCGTCAACTTGCTGGCAGCGGGACCGCATAGGATAATCACCCCATCGTGACGGGTGCCCTCGAACGTGCCTTCCTCGGCCTGAGCAACGGCTTCGTCCTCGTCATGACCGTGTTCCGTCTTCGTCGCCCGCGCGCCCGTCTCGAGCCGGTGACGCGGATGCTGATGGCGGGGCTGCTGGGCGGGCTGGCCTGGACCGGCCCCGCGGCGGGCCAGACCGCCTCCAGCGCGCCCCAGCTCGCGGTGACCGAGGCCACGCTCGACAATGGGCTGCGCGTGCTCGTGCAGGACGACCCGCGCAACCCGATCGTCGCGGTGCAGGTCTTCTACCGGGTGGGCTCGCGCAACGAGCGGCCCGGGGCGACCGGCCTGGCCCACTTCCTCGAGCACATGATGTTCAAGGGGACCCCCACCTACGGCCGCGGGCAGATCGCGCGCCTCATCGAGGAGAACGGCGGCCGCGACAACGCCTACACCACGAAGGATGTGACCAGCTATTACACGAACATCGCGGCGGACAAGCTCGACCTCGTGCTCCGGATCGAGGCGGACCGGATGCGGCACCTGCTGCTCGACGCGGCGGAGATCGACTCCGAGCGGAAGGTCGTGTCGGAGGAGCGCCGGATGCGCTCGGAGGACGACCCGGACGGGCTGGTCTACGAGGCGATGAGCTCGCTCGCGTTCAAGGCGCACCCCTACCGCTGGCCGATCATCGGGTGGATGTCGGACATCGCCCGCATCAACCGGGCCGAGCTGCGCGCGTTCTACGACACCTACTACCAGCCCAACAACGCGATCCTGGTGATTGCGGGCGACGTGCGCGTGCCCGCCGCGCTCGCGATGGTCCGGCGGCACTTCGCGGCCATCCGCCGGGGCCCCGCGCCGCCGCCGGTGACCGCGGTCGAGCCTCCCGCGATCGACGAGCGCCGGCTGGTCGTCCGCCGCGAGCAGGCGCAGCTGCCCGTCGTCAACATCGCTTGGCACGTGCCGAACCACACCTCGCCCGACGCCCCCGCGCTCGAGCTGCTGTCCACGCTGCTGTCGTCCGGGCGCGCGTCCCGGCTCTACCAGAAGCTGGTGTACGAGAAGCGCATGGTCCTGGGCGCGGGCGGAGACTACTCGTACTTCTCCCTCGACCCGTCGCTCTTCTGGTTCTACGCGGCGCCGCTGCCCGGCCAGGCGCCCGAGGCGGTCGAGCAGGCCCTGGTGGCCGAGATCGAGCGGCTCAAGCAGGAAGTGGTGCCGGAGGAGGAGCTGGCCCGCGCCCGCAACCAGATCGAGGCCTCGTTCGTCTGGCAGCAGGACTCGGTCTTCTCTCGCGCCTCCGTGCTCGGGCGCTTCGAGATGCTCGGCTCCTGGCGCCTGCTCGACGAGTACCTGCCGAAGCTCCGCGCGGTCACCGCGGCCGACCTGCAGCGGGTGGCGCGGACGTACTTCGCCCTCGACCGCAAGAACGTGTCGATCCTGCTGCCCGCGGAGCCGGCCACCCCGGCCTCGAAGTGAGTCGCTCCTGGCTGGCCAAGGGGGCCCTGGTGCTCGCCCTGCTCCTCGTCCTGGGCCTGGCCTACGCCTACGGCGGCCGCCTCTTCGGGTCCGGCGGGAGCAAACCTCTCGTGAGCGTCACGGGGACGGTCGAGGCGATCCAGGTGGATGTGAGCGCCAAGATCACGGGCCGGATCGCGGAGCGCCCGGTCAACGAGGGCGACCGGGTCACGGCCGGTCAGCTCCTCGTCCGGCTCGACGAGGCCGAGCAGGCCGCGGAGGTTCGCCGGCAGGAGGCCGCGGTGCGGACCGCGCAGTCCACCCTGAACGACCTGCTGGCCGGTGCTCGGCGCGAAGAGATGGAGGATGCCCGGGCGGCGCTCCAGAGCGCCTCCGCGACGCGGGAGTGGACCGAGCGCGACTTCCGGCGGGCGGAGGGGCTCTTCCGCCAGGCCCTGATCGCGGCGCAGGAGGTGGACCGGGCGAGACAAGCGTATGAAGTCGCGGTGGCCCAGGAGAAGTCGGCCCGGCAGAAGCTCCTGCTCCTCGAGGCCGGCTCGCGTCCTGACCAGATCGAGGCCGCCCGCGGGCAGCTCGCCCAGGCCCGGAACGCGCTCGACATGGCGAGAACACGACTCAAGGAAATGACCATCCTGTCGCCACTCGACGGGGTGGTGCTTCGCAAGAACCTCGAGGTGGGCGAGCTCGCCAATCCGGGCGTGCCGATCCTGACCTTGATGAAGCCGTCGGACATCTGGGTGCGGGCCTACGTCCCCGAGGAGGAGATCGGCCGGATCAAGGTCGGCAGCCCCGCGCGGGTCGCGGTGGACGCCTATCCGGCCCGCCGGTTCCCCGGCCGCATCACGGAGATCGCCTC
>DATFGS010000494.1:0-4698 GCA_035249225.1 Candidatus Methylomirabilota bacterium
GAGCCGGAACTGCGCGCCCACGAAGCTCGACTCGTCGCCGCTCCACAGGCGACGGAGCACCTGCGCGGTCTCCGCCACGCGCTCGGCGCGCACGCGATCCGGCGAGACTTCCATGTTGAGCGCCTCCTGCTCGCGCGCGTACGACATCGACCGCGTGGCGCCGGCGCCCAGGCCGAGGAGCAGGCGCCCGCCCGAGACCTGCTGGAGCGTGGCCGCCATGTTGGCGAGCAGGCCGGGGTGTCGCAGGCCGGTGTTGAGCACGAGCGGGCCCAGCGTGAGGCGGCGCGTGACCTCGGCGAGCGCGGTGAGCGTCGTCCAGGCCTCGGGGACGCCGGCCTCCGCGCGCTCGTCGGGATCGCGCAGGTGATCCCAGGTCCACAGGCCGTCGAAGCCGGCCGCCTCGGCGGCGAGCGCGGCCGCGCGCATCTCCGCGTAGCGGGCGCCGACCGGGATCAGGAGGACGTCGATCTTCATGGACCTCTCCGGGTTAGCGGATCGCGATGATCGGGACCGCGGACATGCCGGGCACCAGGAGGTGCTGGGCGTTCTCGCCGCGCTCGAACACGAGCTTGACCGGCACGCGCTGCACGACCTTCACGAAGTTGCCGGTGGCGTTCTCGGGCGGCAGCAGCGAGAACACCGCGCCGGAGCCGGCCTGGATCGAGTCCACGCGCGCCTTGAAGGTCTTGCCCGGGTAGGTGTCCACCGTGACGGTGGCGCGCTGGCCGGGCCGCACGTGAGTCAGCTCGGTCTCCTTGTAGTTGGCCACCACCCATACGTCGTCGAGATCCACCACCGCGAGGAGGGCCTGCCCGACCGATACCACCTGGCCCATCTCCACCGACTTGCGGCTCACCCGGCCGGGCATCGGCGCCCGGATCGTGCAGTACACCAGGTTGAGCTCCGCCTGCTGCAGGTTGGCGAGCGCCTGGGCGAGGCGTCCCTGCGCCGCCTCCACCTGGGCCTGGCGCTGCCGCACCTGCTGCCGCTGGGTGCGCGCGTTGTCGAGCGAGGCGCGGCTCTCGTCCACCCGCCGCACCGACTGGCTGATCGCGGCCTGCTGCGCCCGCAGCGACGCCTCGGCCTGGACGACCTCGCTGCGCGCCTGGTCGTAGCGCTTGTGGGCCGCGTCGAGCGCCGCCTCCGCGGTCTTGAACGTCGCGTCCGCGTGCTCCCACTCCTGCTGGGCCACCAGGTTCGCCTTCACCAGCGACGCCATGCGGTCGCGGTCGTTCCGGCTCCGCTCGTAGTCGGCCTGCGCGGCGCGCACCGCCGCGTCCGCCGCGGCCACCGCCGACTGCTTGGCCTGGAGCACCCCGCGCCGCTCCTCCAGGTCGTGGCGCGCCATCTCGGTGCCGAACTGGGTGGCCCCGAGCGCGGCGTCCGCCTGCTGGACGAGGCTGCGGGTAGACTCGTCGGTCAGCGGCACGCCCGCGACCGCGGTCTCCAGCTCGCCCTTGGCGCTCGCGACCGCCGCCCGCGCCTGCGCCACCGCGACCTCGTAGTCGCGCGGGTCGAGGCGCACCAGCACCTGGTCCGCCTTCACGTCCTGGTTGTCGTTGACGAGCACCTCGACCACGATGCCGGGAATGCGCGCGCTCATCGGCGCGATGCGCGCGGTGATGTACGCGTCGTCGGTGGAGATGTGGTAGCGCCAGTAGTAGAAGAGGTAGCCCGAGTAGCCGGCCAGGGCGAGCACCACGACGACGATCGCGAGGAGGAGATAGCGGCGGCGCGGCGGCCCGTCCTGATAGGCGGAAAACCGGGCGCGCAGCCGCCCGGATATTCCTTCCTGGTCCAGGTCGGTCATTGGATTCGTGCTTATAATGGCGGGCGTCACCGATCCCCGTCAAGCACATGGCAGACGAGAACCCGTCGACCGCCCCGCCCGCGGACGCCGCGGCCGAGTGGCGACCTCGCTCGAGCCCGGTGCTCATCGCGATCTCCGTGATGCTCGGCACCTTCATGGAGGTGCTCGACACCTCGGTCGCGAACGTGGCCCTGCCTCACATCGCGGGCAGCCTCTCGGCCACCCCCGAGCAGGCCACCTGGGTCCTCACGAGCTACCTGATCTCGAACGCGATCGTGCTGCCGGTCACCGCGTGGCTCAGCGCCGCGTTCGGCCGCAAGCGCTTCCTCCTCTCCTGCATCGTGATCTTCACGCTCGCCTCCGCCGCGTGCGGGGCCGCCTTCAGCCTCGAGATGCTGATCCTGGCCCGCGTGATCCAGGGCATCGGGGGCGGCGCGCTCCAGCCGATCGCCCAGGCCATCCTGCTCGAGAGCTTCGACCCGTCCCGGCGCGGCCGCGCGATGGCGGCCTACTCGATGGGCGTGATCGTGGCGCCGATCATGGGCCCCACGCTCGGCGGCTGGATCACCGACAGCTACTCGTGGCGGTGGATCTTCTATATCAACCTGCCGGTCGGCTTCCTCGCGCTCCTGATGACCCAGACCTTCATCGAGGACCCGCCGTACCTGCGACGCACCACTCTGCGCCGCATCGACTACTGGGGGCTCGCGTTCATGGCGATCTGGCTCGCCACGCTGCAGGTCGTGCTCGACAAGGGCCAGCAGGACGACTGGCTCGCCGCGGTGTGGATCCGCTGGGTCCTCACCGTCTCGGCGGCCGCGATGGTGATCTTCGTGGTGCGCGAGCTGAGCACCGACGAGCCGATCGTGAACCTGAGAATCCTCACCGACCGGAACTTCGCGATCGGCACCCTCCTCATCACCGCGATGGGCATCGTCCTCTACGCGACGACCGCGATGCTCCCGCTGTTCCTGCAGACCCTGCTCGGCTACCCCGCGCTCGAGGCCGGGCTCGCGATCAGCCCGCGCGGCCTGGGCGCCCTGCTCGCGGCCATCGCGGCGGGCCGCCTCATCGGCGTCGTGGACTCGCGCCTGATCGTCTCGGCCGGCTTCGGCCTGCTCGCGCTGTCCGGCGTCTGGCTGAGCCGGCTCACCTTCGACGTAGCGTGGTCGAACATCGCGCTGGTCACCTTCCTGAACGGGCTCGCCAACCCGCTCATCTTCATCGCGCTCTCCACCATGTCCTTCGCCACCCTGCGGCGCGACCAGATGGGCGGGGCCACCGGCATCTACAACCTGATGCGCAATCTCGGCGGCAGCGTCGGCATCTCGATGGCCACCACCCTGCTGGCCCGGCGCGCGCAGGTGCACCAGAACGTCATGGTGGCGAAGATGACGCCCTACGACCCGGCGTTCCAGCAACGGCTGGAAGCGCTCCGGCGGGCGCTGACGCCGAAGGTCGGCCCGAGCGCGGCCGGGCAGCAGGCGCTCGGCATCCTCTACAAGACGCTCGTGGCGCAAGCGACGCTGCTGGCCTTCGTGGACAACTTCCGGTTGATCACGGTGCTGGCGATCTGCTGCATCCCGCTGGCGGTGTTCCTCCGGCGGGCGCGGGCGCGGGCGGCGCCCGGGGCGCACTGATCCTACTTGGTGGGCTTGGCCGCTTCCGCTTGGAACTTGGAGAGGGTGGAGAGGGCGCTCAGGGATAGCACGCCCTCGCGTCGCTCGGTGCCGATCACCCAGGTCGGGAAGACCTTCACGCCCGCCTTCTCGCACAGGTCGGGGCGGCCGTTGACCGTGTCCGCGGCGCACTCCACGTAGGGAATGTCCTTGGCCGCGGCGCCGAAGAGGGCCTTCTGCTCCGAGCAGTGCGGGCACCAGTGGGCGCCGTACATCACCGCGCCGGTGTCCCGCAGGTGCCGCGCCAGCGCCCCCTCGAAGCCCGAGCTGTCGCTCGCGGGCATCGCGTAGATGAAGGCGGCGCCGAGCGGCGCGAGGATCGCCGCGGCGAGGGCCCCGGGCACCACCGCGGAGAGCTTGCGGCGGCCCGGCAGCACCGCGCGCCGGCGGAGCAGCACCGCCAGGATGGCCACCATGATCACGCCCGAGGCCAGGCAGTAGGCGCAGGTCGCGTGAATGACCAGCACCGAGAGCGCGGTGAGATAGATCGAGATGCCGACGCCCGCGGCGGCCAGGTAGAAGGCCCAGGTCCAGCGCGGCGCGGTGAGCCCGAGCATGGCCAGCGTGCCGATGGCCGCGCACAGGAGCACGCCCCAGAGCGCGGTCGGCACGCCCAGCAGCGTGCCGTAGCGGCTGCCCTGCACGATGTCGCAGCCGCTCCCCGACAGGCAGAAGGCGGCGTTGCCACTCATCCACTTGAGCCCGGTGAGGTAGGCCGCGATGGCGAAGCCGGCGGCGGCCAGCCCCAGGACCATGAAGTCCGGCCGGATGGAGGCGACCGGGGTAACCTCGCGTTTTCGTGCGACCATATGCGCGTAACACTACCACAAGGGCGCCCGGCGGCCTCGCTCCGATACGCGCATTGCGTCGGCGCGGGCAGGGGCGCTACGCTAGCGAGACCCTGAGAACGGCCCAGGAGGACCCAGCCCCGTGTTCCCGCTTCCGCCCCTGACGGATGAGCAGCGGTCGGTGATCGAGCGCGTGGCCACCCTCTCGCGCGAGCGCTTCGCGCCGCGCGCGGGGCGGTACGACGCCGACTCCACGTTCCCCTACGAGAACTACGCGGAGCTGCACGCGGCCGGCCTCTTCGCGCTCACCGTGCCCCGCGAGTACGGCGGGGTCGGCGCCGATCCGGTCACCTACGTGCACGCCCTGCGCGAGATCGCCAAGGGCTGCTCGGCCACCGCGCTCACGTTCAACATGCACTCG
>DATFGS010000495.1:0-6562 GCA_035249225.1 Candidatus Methylomirabilota bacterium
CCCTTCTTGCAGAAGCCGTACTCCTCGAGCTGGAGCATGGTGGTGAAGGTGAACGCGTCGTAGGAGCCGGTGACGTTGACGTCGTCCGGCTTGATCCCGGCCTGGCCGAACACGATGTCCTTGGCGTGGTAGCCGGCGACCCGGGTGATGGGGCCGTGCGCCCAGTGGAAGTCGGTGCGCGGCTTGTTGACCCGGCCCGCCACCCCCATGATGTAGACCGGCTTGCGGCGGAGGTCCCGCGCGCGCTCCGCGCTCGTCACGATCAGCGCGGTGGCGTTGTCGGTCTCGAGGCAGCAGTCCAGCAGGTGGAGCGGCTTGCAGATCCACCGGGAGCCCACCACGTCGGCCACCGTGACGCGCTCCTTGAGGAACGCCTTGGGATTCTGCGAAGCGTGCTTGCTGTGGGCCACCCGCACGTGGGCGACCTGCTCGGAGGTGGTGCCGTACTCGTACATGTGGCGCATGAAGGTCGGCGCGAAGTTCTGGCCCGCGCTGCGCATCCCGAAGGGCACCTGGGCCAGGTCGAGGCCGCGCACCGGCTGGGCCGCCCGCGCGCCGGTGCCGCCGATCCGGAAGTCGGAGTAGCCGTTCATCGAGCGGAAGATCGCCACGGTGTGGCACATCCCGGCCTCGATCGCCCCCATCGCGAGCCCGATGAGGGCCTCGGTGGAGGAGCCGCCGCCGAAGACGTCCATGTAGAAGTTGAGCCGGATGCCCAGGTCCGGCGCGACGAAGTTCGAGAAGACGGAGTCGCCGCTCTGGTAGGACAGCATGCCGTCGACCCCGTCCTTGCCGAGGCCGGCGTCGCGCATGGCGTTGCGGACCGCCTCGACCGCCATCGCGCGGGTGCTCCGGGCGGACTGCCGGCTGTACTCGGTCTCTCCGACTCCGACGATGCAGTACTTGTCCTTGAGGGATGCCATGGGGGTCCTCCGCGCGGGGACTTTACGCGAGCGCGGCGGGGGGCGTCAAGCGAGGGCTCGGCGCCGCGGGCGGCCGGGCGAAGGCGAGGAGCCCGAGGGCGAGCGCGTTGAAGCCGGCGCAGAGCCACCAGGCGAGCCGGTAGTCGCCCGCACGGTCGTAGATGAGGCCGGCCGCGAGCGGGCCCCACGCGGCCATCGAGCCGGCCAGCGCGAAGAGCAGCCCGGCGAGGCTCGCCGCGGCCTCACGTCCGAAGAAGTCGGCGACCGCGGCCGGGAACAGCGTGGAGCCGCCACCGTAGGAGAAGCCGAACAGGAGCGACGCCGCGTAGAGCCCGGGCAGCTCGCGAGCCAGCGCGAAGCCGACGAACGCGCCGGCCTGCAGCACGAGGGCCACCGCGAGGGCGGTCCGCCGCCCGATCCGGTCCGACGCGCCGCCCATGACCAGGCGGCCGACGAGCGCGGCCCCGCCCACCGCGCTCACGAGCGTCGCGGCGAGCAGCGGCGCGATGCCGAGCCCGCGGGCCATCGGCACCAGGTGCACGAGCGGGACGAACACCGGGATCCAGGTCGCGCCGAACACCGCGAAGAGCATCCAGAACGCCCGCGTCCGCATCGCCCGGCCCACCGTCCACCCCTCCGGACGCGCGGTCGCCCCGTGGTGGCGCGGGTCTCCGTCGGGGCCCAGGCCGATCGTCTCGGGATCGCGCCGCATGAGCACGGCGAGCGCGTTCAGGGCGATCAGGACCGCGACGCCGAAGATCACGTAGGCCGAGCGCCAGCCGAGCCGGCTCACCACCACGTGGGCGACCGGCGGCAGCACGAAGGTGCCGAGGCTGCCGCCCGCGCTGGCCAGCCCGATCGCGAGGCCCCGGCGGCGCGTGAACCACTTCGCCACGGTGGCGTTGCACGGCACGTAGGCGGTGGACATCCCGAGCGCGGCCACGAGGCCGTAGCACACGTAGGGCTGCCACAGCGCGCGGACCCCGCTCATGGCGATCAGCCCGAGCCCGAGCAGGACGCCGCCGATCGCGATGACCGCGCGCGGGCCCCAGCGATCGGTTAGCCGGCCCGAGACGAGGGCGAACGCCGCGTAGGAGAACGCGTAGAGCGAGAAGACCCCCGAGAGGCTCGCCCGGCTCCAGCCGAACTCGTCGATGAGGGCCGCGAAGAACACGCCGAAGGCGTACTGGGTGCCGTAGGCCATGAAGAGGATCAGGAATGCGCCCGCCACCACGACCCAGCCGCGGAAGAGGCGCGGCCCCGGCCGGACGCCGGGGCTAGGGACGGGCATCGGGATCGGGCTTCTCCGCGGACCGCTCCGTGTCGAGGATCGGAGGCAGGGCGCCGCTCTGCTCGGTGCTCTCGATGCGCACGATGCGGTTGAGCCGCCCGACCGCGTCGCGAATGCGGCCGCCGGCCCGCCGGCAGGTCCGGGCCCACCCGCCCTCCTCGGTCTCGGCGGCGAGCCGGTCCTCCAGGAGCTGGCTGTAGCCCATGATGATCGCGAGCGGATTGTTGATCTCGTGGGCGGCCGCCTGGGCCAGGAGGTTCACGGACCGCAGCGACGCCGCCTCGCGCCGCGCCTCCTCGGTGGCGAGCCGCTCGGCCGCGTCGCGGTAGATCACGATCTCGTAGCGCCGGCCCCGGTACGCCACCGAGCGGCGCGAGCAGTCCACCGCGAGCGTCCGCCCGGAGGCGGTCATGAACGGCACGCCGAGGACCCGCGAGACCCCGGTGACGCGCGCCCCGGGCGAGGGCTCCGGCCGGGAGGCGCCGCCCGCTCCCGGGTCGGGCCAGAACTGGCGGGAGTCGCGGCCGAGCATCGCGTCGCGGGCGAAGCCGGAGAGCTCGCAGTCCGCGCGGTTGCAGTCGAGGATGCGCTGGGTATCGGCGTCCACGATGCGGACCGCGTCGGTGGCGTCGTCGAGGACGGCGCGAAAGCGCTCCCGCTCCTGCGCCAGCTGCCGCCGCTCGATGATGCTCTGCATGAGCAGGGCGAGCATGGGGAGCCCGAGCACGGTCAGCACCAGGTAGGACGGCCAGACGCGCGCGAACAGGTTCCGTCCCGGGTCGCCCAGCAGGCCGAAGCCGCCGAACGTGATGAAGAACGTGCCGACCGCGAGCGCGAACGCGTGCTGCATCCGCACCCGCTCGGTGCCCCCCGCCCAGCGGTGCGCGAGCCCACCCGCCATCGCCACCGCGAGGATCACGAGCACGCCCGCCATCGCGCCGCTGCCGCCCAGGTAGACGCGGTAGATGGCCGCGGCCAGCCCCGCGATGAGCGCGGGGCCCCATCCCTCGAAGAGGCCGATCAGCGCGATCGGGATCGCGCGCCCGTCGATGAAGACGCCCTCCCGGGTCTCGATGCGGGAGATCATGAGCACCACCGTGATGGCGCCCCAGACCAGGCCCAGCGTGACGATCCAGAAGGGCCGGCGGCGCGGATCGTCCGGAGCGAACCAGCCGTAGGCCAGGGAGTAGAAGAGGACGCCCGAGACGACGATGCCCGTAGCCTCGAGCAGGTGATGATAGTCCATCAGCTCCGGCCGGCCGCCGCGCGGCCGGTGGGCCGAGGCAGCAGCTCGCGGAGGAACTTGCCGGTGTAGGACGCGCCGACCTGCGCGATCTGCTCGGGCGTGCCCTCGGCCACCAGCTCCCCGCCCGCCGAGCCGGCCTCGGGGCCGAGGTCGATCACCCAGTCCGCGGTCTTGACCACGTCCAGGTGATGCTCGACCACGAGCACGGTGTTCCCCGCGTCCACCAGGCGGTTGAGGACCAGGAGGAGCTTGCGCACGTCGTCGAGGTGGAGCCCGGTGGTGGGCTCGTCGAGGATGAACAGGTGATCGGTGGTCGGGCGCGCGGAGAGCTCCGCCGCGATCTTGAGCCGCTGGGCCTCACCGCCCGAGAGCTTCGTCGCGGGCTGGCCCAGCCGCAGGTAGCCGAGGCCGACCTCCTGGAGAACCTTGAGCCGCCGCTGCAGCACCGGCTCGGAGGCGAAGAAGTCCACCGCCTCGTCCACCGTCTGCTGCAGCACCTGGCTGATGTCGCGGCTCTTGTACGTGACCTGGAGCACGTCGGGGCGGTAGCGCCGACCCTCGCACTCTTGGCACGTCACGTACACGTCCTCGACGAAGTACATCTCGAGCTTCTGGAAACCGTCGCCCTCGCAGGTGTCGCAGCGGCCGCCGGGCACGTTGAACGAGAACGCACCGGGCCCCAGACCGAGGGCCTGGGCGCGGGGCAGGCCCGCGAAGAGGCGCCGGATCTCATCGAAGGCCTTCACGTACGTGACCGGGTTTGAGCGGGGCGTGCGGCCGATCGGCTCCTGGTCGATGAGCCGGATGCCCTTCAAGTGCTGCAGCCCCCGCAGCGCGTCGTGGGCGCCCGCCACCGCGAAGTCCACCTTGAAGTGGCGGGCCACCGCACGGTAGAGCGTGTCGTGCACGAGCGTGGACTTCCCGGAGCCGGACACCCCGGTCACGCAGGTGAGGGTGTGCAACGGGATCCGCACCGTGACGTCCTTGAGGTTGTTGGCGCGGGCGCCCTCGAGGACGAGGGAGCGGCGGCCTTCACGGCGCGCCAGCGGCAGGGGGATCGTGTCTCGGCCGCTCAGGTAGCGCGCGGTCAGCGAGCGCGGATCCTTGCGGAACTCGGCCTGGGTGCCCGCGAAGACCATGGCGCCGCCGCGCTCGCCCGACCCGGGCCCCATCTCGATCACGTAGTCGGCCGCCTCGATCAGCGCGCGATCGTGCTCGACGATCACCACCGTGTTGCCGCCCGACGCGAGCTCGCGGCAGAGCTCGGCCAGCCGCGCGGTGTCCCGCGCGTGCAGCCCGATCGACGGCTCGTCGAGCACGTAGAGCGTGCCGGTGAGCTGGGCGCCGAGCTGGTTGGCGAGGTTGATCCGCTGCGCCTCCCCGCCGGAGAGCGTGCGGGTTTGCCGCCCGAGGGTGAGGTAGCCGAGGCCCACGCGGAGCAAGAAGGAGAGCTTGGCCCGCAGCATCTTGAGCACGTCGCGCGCCACCCCGGCCTCCCAGGGGGACAGCGGCAGGGTGGCGAAGAGCGCGTCGAGATCCTCCACCGTCTGATCGCCGAGCTCGGCGATGCTGGCTCCGCCCACGCGGACCGCGAGGGCCTCCGGCCGCAGGCGCCGTCCCTCGCAGCGCGGGCACGGGGACTGGCTGCGGTAGCGCGAGAGGAAGACGCGGACGTGGAGCTTGTACCGGTACGACTCCACCTCCTCGAAGAAGCCGCGGATGCCGGTGAGCCCGGCGCCGCCGTCGTAGACCCACTGCCGATCCTCGGCGGACAGCTCCGCGTAGGGCCGGCTCGCGTCCACCCCCCGCTTCTTGGCCGCCTTGAGGAGCTGTTTCTGGTACCAGCGGCCCGAGGGATGCGACCAGGGCTCGACCGCGCCGTCGGCCAGGCTCCGGGTCGGATCCGGGACCACGCGGGCCTCGTCGTAGCGCAGCACGTTGCCGAAGCCCTTGCACTCGGGGCAGGCCCCGAGGGGGTGGTTGAACGAGAAGAGCAGGGGCCGGGGCCGCGCGAGCGCCACGCCGCACGCCGGGCAGTGGAAGTCGCGGCTCACCGTTACGGTGCCGCCGCGCTCGGGCAGATCGACGCGGGCCCGGCCCACGCCCTCGGCCAGCGCGGTCTCCAGCGAGTCGGTGATGCGCCGGCGGCTGTCGGGGCCGATCACCACGCGGTCCAGCACCACCGCCAGGTGGGCGGGATCGAGATCGGCGGGCGCGCCGCCCGGCCGGGCCGTCACCTCCGCGAGGTCCAGCACGGTGTCGCCCGCCTTGACGCGCGCGAAGCCGCGCTGGAGCAGGGTAGCGAACAGCGCCCGCGGGTCGCGGCCCGCCTCGGCGGGCAGGGGGAAGCAGATGAGCGCGCGGGCGCCCGGGTGATCGCGCAGGAGGGTGTCGGCCACCTGGTCGGCCGAGTCGCTCCGGGCCTCCGCCCCGCAGGTGGGGCAGTGCACGCGGCCGATCTTGGCGAAGAGCAGGCGCAGGTAGTCGTGCAGCTCGGTGGCGGTGCCCACGGTGGAGCGCGCGGTGCGCACCGGGTTCTTCTGCTCGAGCGCGATGGCGGGCCGGATGTGCTCGATGCGGTCCACGTCGGGCCGGTCGAGGCGCTCCAGGAACATGCGCGCATAGGTGGACAGCGACTCGATGTAGCGCCACTGGCCCTCCGCGAAGAGCGTGTCGAACGCTAGGGAGGACTTGCCCGAGCCGGAGACCCCGGTGATCACGGTGACCCGATCGTGGGGGATGTCGACGGAGACGTTCTTCAGGTTGTTCTGCCGGGCTCCCTCGATCCGGAGCCAGACGGGCTGGGACATTCGAGCGATCCTCCTGAGATGGAAAGTCTACTCGACGCCCCCGGGGCCTTCAATAGCGCGGCGCGCGGCGGGACGCGCGCACGCGCTTGACAGCGGCCGCGCGAGCCGGTACGCTCCGGATCCGTAATGAGAACTATTCCTAAAAAGCTCGCGCCCGCGAAGCCGACGCCCACGCGGGACGGCGCGGAGACCGCGCTGCGGGCCCGCGGGCTTCGGCTCACCGGGCCGCGCCGGGTGGTGCTCGACGTGGTGCGCGCCACCGAGTCGCACCCCACCGCGGAGTGGGTCCACC
>DATFGS010000496.1:0-20345 GCA_035249225.1 Candidatus Methylomirabilota bacterium
GCGGTCGTCCATGCCGACCGTCATCAGCCGGAGGGTGTTGTGCCCGACCTGCATGATGGTGTTGACCGCGGTGGCCGGGAAGCCGTCCATGTACTCGGCGAACGTGGTCTCACGCGTCTCGATCCAGGGGGCGAAGCCGGCGAGATACTCCTGGAGCCGGCGGGCGCGGCCCGGCACGACCGGGGCCAGCGAGAACCCGCAATGCCCGACCACCTCGGTGGTCACGCCCTGGAGGATCTTGCTCTCGGCCCCCGGCGCGTAGGGCAGCGTGAAGTCGGAGTGCGTCTTGATGTCGATGAACCCCGGCGCGACCATCAATCCCCGCGCGTCCATCACGCGCCGGGCCGGACCCGAGTGGTGTGGCGTGATGGCCGCGATCCGGCCCTCGCGCACCGCCAGATCGGCGCGCACGGGCGCCGCCCCCGTGCCGTCCAGGATCATGCCGCCGCGGATGACCAGTTCGTCCATGTTCGAGGGGGCGCGCCGAAGCGCGGCGGAGTGTATCATCCGCTCACGGTGGTTGTCAGCGGGCCCGGGGACCTCGCTCCCGATCAGCTCACCGAGCGCCTGCGCGGTGTCCTGCCGGTCGGCCGTGTCACCGCGGTCCATGCGGGGGAGCGGCCCTCGACGATCGTGTCCACCGTCGTGCCCCTGCGCGTGGAGTACTCGGCTGACGCGCCGAGCGAGGCCCCGACCCGCTTGCTCCTGAAGGTCACGCGACCCGGGCTCGTGGCCGACCTTCGGTCAATCGGCGAGCGCGAGGTCACCTTCTATAACCGGGCCGCCCCGCTCATGCCGGATGGCCCGCTGGCGCGCTGCTACGACGCGGAATATTCGGCGGGCCGCTTCCACCTGCTGCTCGAGGACCTGTCGGAGACGCACAAGGCCATCACCGAGTGGCCGATACCGCCGACCGTCGAGGCCTGCGAGCGGATCATCGACACGTGGGCGGCTTTCCATGCGTTCTGGTGGCGCCACCCGAGCCTCGGCCGGGACGTCGGCACCTTCCTCGACGAGACGGCGCTCGCGACGATCGGGGCGGATTATCGTGGGCGCTACGAGCGCTTCGCGGAGGCCCTCGGCGACCGTCTCTCGCCGCCGGCCCGGACGGTCTACGCACGCATGTCCGACGCGCGAGAACGCCTCTACACGCCCGCACGCCTCTATGCGACCTACACCCTCGCCCACGGCGATGCCCACGTCTGGAACCTCCTCTATCCCCGTGACGGGGTCGGGTCCGGCATCCGCCTCATCGACTGGGACAGCTGGCGCGTGGGACGGGCGGCGGCCGACCTGGCCTACATGATGGCGCTCCACTGGTATCCGGAGCGCCGCGCGCGGCTGGAGGCGGCGCTCATCGAGCGCTACCACGGCGGGCTTCGCGCCCACGGGGTCACCGGTTACAGCCTCGAGCGCCTGTGGGAGGACTATCGGCTCTCGATCATCGGGCACCTGGCAATCCCGGTGTGGCAGCAGTCATTCGGGTTCCACCCCGCCATCTGGTGGCCCCACCTGCAGCGCATCCTCGCTGCATTCGAGGACCTCGACTGCGCCGCGCTCCTCTGAACGGCCCGTGCGCACGAAGGTGGGAGCCTTTGCGTACACCGGCGCCATGAATCGGGCTCGGGCCCATCTGCTGCCGCTGGTCCTGCTGACCACCACGCTGGCCGGCTGCGCCGGCGAGCTCCCCGCGGCCGGTGACGGCGCAGCCCGCGCGCCCGTCGCGCTGGACGTGATCTTCGTCGCCAGCGATCTCGCGATCGTGAAGGCCATGCTCACCCTGGCCCGCGTCACGCGCGACGACGTCGTGTACGACCTGGGGTGCGGGGACGGACGCATCGTCATCACCGCGGCCCGGGAGTTCGGGGCGCGAGGGGTGGGCGTGGACCTCGATCCCGCGCGCATCCGGGAAGCCAGGGCGTACGCCGCCCGGGCCGGGGTCGGCGACCGGGTCACGTTCCGCGTGCAGGATCTGTTCGAGACCGACATCCGGGACGCGACGGTGGTGGCGCTCTTCCTGTCGCCGGAGCTCAACGCGCGGCTGCGGCCGAAGCTCGTGAGCCAGCTCCGGCCGGGCAGCCGGATCGTCTCGCACCGATACGGCATCGGCGACTGGCTGCCCGAGCGGAGCGTCACCGTCTCGGTGAACGAGACCCGCAACCACGTGTTCCTGTGGCGCGTGCCGGAGCGACCCTAGGCGCGGAAGGCCGGCATGACCTCCCGCGCGAAGCGGGCGAGCTGCTCGACCATGAGGGCGCGGGGCGTGCCGATCGCCCAGCCGATCATGACGTGGTCCAGGCCCGGGTAGCGGCGCTCCACCTCCTTCAAATAGGCGACGATGTCGGTGGAGGGCCCGCAGAGCCAGGAGCGATTGCGCACGCCGTTCTCCAGGGAGGCCGAGGTCGGCGATTGCGGCTGTCGGGCCGCCACCGCCCGCGCGTGCTCCTCGCTGTAGCGCAGCATCCCGAGCGGGGCCATGACCTTGGCGTGCTCCTCGAAATACGGGCGCGCGCGCTCGATGGCGCGCTCCACGGTGTCGTCGATGCACATGCGGAAGCCGAGGATCAGCTCCTCGCCGAGCTGGAGCTCGCGGCCGTGGCGGCGCGCGGTTGCCTGGTAGTCGCCGACCCAGCGCTGGACGAGCTCCTCGGCGGTGGCGGAGATGACGCCCTTGATGCCGTTCCGGGCCATGAAGTCGAGGCCGCGCGCGCTGCCGCTCACGATGGGCTGCCAGACCTCGACGGGCTGGTGCAGGGGACGCGGCACCAGCGTGATCGCCTTCAGCGGGTAGCCGCGGTAGGGCACCTCCGGGGGCAGCGTGTAGTGCTTGCCCCGGTGCGAGAACGACTCCTCGCGAAACGCCTTGAGGATGATCTCCACCTGCTCCTCGAAGAGCTCGCGGTTGGCCTCGGCGTCCAGCATCGGATTGCCGAAGGTCTCGACCTCGCGGGTGTGGTACCCGCGTCCCACGCCGAACACGACGCGGCCCCCGGTCAGGATGTCGGCGACCGCGTAGTCCTCGGCGAGGCGGAGGGGGTGCCAGGTGGGCACGACGTTGAACGCGCAGCCGATCTTGACGCGCCGGGTGCGATGCGCCAGGTCCACCGCGAGCATGGGGATGCTCGGGATGCACTCGTAGCCCTCGTGCTGGAAGTGGTGCTCGGCGAGCCAGAGGGTCTCGTACCCGAGTCGGTCGGTGGCCTCGGCCAGCGCGATCGCGGTGTCGAACACCTCGGCGAGGCGCTCGTTGGGATACCGGCGGTCGTCGGCGGGCACGCCGGACAGGCCACAGCGCTCCAGCTCGATGTGGCCGACGTACAGCGTCGAGAAGCGCGTGATCATCGCGGCGGCCTCAGTAGTAGACCGACCGCCCCGCCCCGCCGGTCGCGACGATGAGCTCGCCCGAGATCGCCCAGGCCTTGTCGGAGGCGAGGAACGCGGTGACGTAGGCGATCTCCGCCGCGTCCACCATGCGGCAGATGGCATTGCCGCGCGGCGAGTCGGGCGCGAAGTCGCCCTTCTCCACCTCCGCCGCGTCCACGCCCAGCTCCCGGGCGCGGGCCGCGAGCAGGCGCGGGGTGCGCTCGGTGCGCGTGATGCCGGGGTGCACGCAGTTGACCGTGATGCCGAAGCGGCCGAGCTGCACCGCCAGCGTCTTGCTGAGGTGGACGAGCGAGGTGTTGCGCGCCCCGCCGCTCAGGTTGCCCGCGTTCCGGGCATTGGTCCCGCTGATATTGATGATGCGGCCCCAGCCCTGCTCCTTGAGATAGGGGATGGCGGCGCGGGCGCAGCGGAGCGCGCCCACGTACTTGATGTTGAAATCCTGGAGCAGATCCTCGTCCACGACGGTCTCGATGGGACCGGTGGCGGTGGCGGAGCCGCCCGGCGCGGAGCCGCTGTTCACGAGGATGTGCAGTCCGCCGAGCTGCGCGGCGGCCCGGGCCACCATCGCGTCCACCTGGGCCCGGCTCGTCACGTCGGCGGCAAGCGGGATGACGCGGCGTCCGGTCTCGGCGGCCAGCTCGCGCGCCGCCGCCTCGAGCGTGTCCTTCGTCCGCGCCACGATGACGACGTCGGCGCCCTCGCGGGCCAGCTCCCGGGCGATCGCCTTGCCGATGCCGAGGCTGCCGCCGGTGACGATCGCGCGCTTGCCTTCGAGTCCCAGATCCATCGCGTGGCCTCCTTGTCTACGTCACGTGTTCCCGGGAGAACCCGGTGACGCGCTTGTACTCGTCCGAGAGCCGCTCGAGCTCGGCGCGGCTGATGTGGCGGTCGAGATCGTCGAACGGGACGTCGCCCACCAGCTCTTCCACCCGGCGAATCAGATAGTCCGGCGGATGCGCGCGGTTGGTGCGCACGACCCGGGCGGTCGGCCCCGAGCGCGTCGCCTCGTAGTCCGAGAGCGCGGCGACCGGATCGCCCCCTGACGCCAGCCGATCGGCGAGCGCGCGCGCGTCGAGGATGGACTGGGCCGCGCCGTTCGAGCCGCGCGGGTACATGGGGTGCGCGGCGTCGCCCAGCAGGGTGACGCGGCCGAAGGTCCAGCGATCGATCGGGTCGCGGTCCACCATCGGGTACTCGAAGATGACGTCGGAGCGGCGCAGCAGGTCGGGGATGTCGAGCCAGTCGAAGGTCCAGGCCGCGAACATGGGGAGGAAATCCTCCAGGCGGCCCGGCTTGTTCCAGTCGTTGCGGTCGTAGCCGGGCTGCGCGACCTGGACGGTCCAGTTGATGAGCTGCCGCCCCTGGCCGTCCACGTCGTCGATGATCGGGTAGATCACGAGATTGCCGCGCTGGATCGAGCCGACCCGCACGTAGCTGCGGCCGGTCAGGAAGGGCTTCGCGCGGGTGACCCCGCGCCACGTGTTGATGCCGCCGAAGCAGAGCTCCTCGCCCGGGTAGAACTGGCGGCGGATCACCGAGTTCACCCCGTCGCAGGCGATGACGAGGTCGGCGGGGACGGACGCGCGCGCCGCGCCGGTCGCGGTCGAGCGGAAGTGCAGGGACACGCGCGGCTCGCTCTGCTCGAGCCCCACGCAGTGGTGGTCGGTGAGGATGCGGGCGGCGCCGAGCCGCTCGATCGCGGCCCGCCACAGGGTGAGATGCACCCGGCCGCGATGGATGCCCACCTCGGGGACCGGGTAGCCGGCGGTCCGGCCGCGCGGCTCGGAATAGATGAGCTGGCCGAAGCGGTTGAAGAAGCAGCTCTCGCGGTTCTCGATGCCCTGGGCGGCCAGCGTTTCCCCGAGCCCGAGCGCGGTCAGCTCGCGCATGCCGTGGGGCAGCAGCGTGATGCCGACCCCCAGCTCTCGCACCTCGGGCGCGCTCTCGTACACGCGGCAGGCGATGCCGCGCTGGTGCAGGGCGAGCGCGAGGGTGAGCCCGCCGATGCCGCCGCCGACGATCGCGATGTCCATGGGGTCCGATGGGCGTTCCGGGGTGGGCGGAGTGTAGCCTGCGCGGGCGCGACCGGCAACGGGCGGGTGACGGGCGGTTCTCGGGCGCGCCGCTGTCGAATCGCGGCCGGCCTGTTCGACGATCTCGTGAGGGAGGACCGGGAATGACCAATGGCACCGAGGAGCTGATGCTGACCACGCCCGCCGATCGCGAGATCGCGCTGACGCGGGTCTTCGATGCGCCACGCGAGCGGGTCTTCGACGCCCTGACCCGCCCCGATCTGCTCGTGCGCTGGCACGGCCCGCGCGGCTGGTCCCTCGCGGTCTGCGACGTCGATCCGAGGCCGCGCGGCGCCTATCGCTTCGTGTGGCGCCGCGGCGCCGACGGCGCGGAGATGGGGATGCGCGGCGTCTACCGGGACATCGCGCGGCCCGAGCGGCTCGTGCACACCGAGCGCTTCGACCGCCCCTGGTACCCGGGCGAGGCGGTGATCAGCACGATCCTCGCGGAGGCGGGCGGCAGGACCACGCTCACCGTCACGCTGCGCTACGAGTCGCGCGCGGCGCGCGACCTGGTCCTGGGCTCCCGCATGGAAGACGGCGCCGCCGAGGCCTACGACAAGCTGGCCGAGCTGCTGCGATGATCGGGCGCAGCGCGGGCGCGGTCCTCGCCGGGTTGATCGCGATCGTCGCGCTGTCGCTCGGCACCGACCAGGTCCTGCACTCGCTCGCGGTGTACCCGCCCTGGGGGCAGCCGATGCGCGAGCCGGGCCTGAACCTGCTCGCGCTCTCCTATCGCATCGTCTACGGGGTGCTCGGGAGCTATCTGACCGCCCGGCTCGCGCCCCGCGCTCCCATGCGCCATGCACTGATCCTGGGGGCGATCGGGCTCGTGCTGAGCACGGCGGGCGCGGTGGTGGGCATCCGGATGGACCTGGGGCCCGCCTGGTATCCCATCCTGCTCGCGCTCACCGCGCTGCCCTGCGGGTGGGCGGGCGGCGCGCTGTACGCGGGTCGCGCCTGACTAGCCGGCGCGCGGGGGGACGAGCGACAGGACGACCTCGACGGCCCGGACCATCATCGGCAGGTCCATGCTGGGCTCCTCGAGGTTGTGGGCGCTCACCATGGAGGGCAGGAAGGGCAGGTGGATGAAGCCGGTCGGGATCGAGCGGCCGAGGCGGCCCAGGGCGTGGAGCGTGGTGTAGGAGATGGCGTTGCAGAGGTAGGTGCCCGCGGTATTGGAGATCGCCGCGGGAATGCCCTCGGCGGTCAGCGCCGCCAGCATCGTCCGCAGGGGGAGCGTGCTGAAGCACGCGGCGGGGCCGCCCTCGACGCACGCCACGTCGCGCAGGACCTGCCCGTGCGCGTCGGGCCGCGAGTAGTCCATCACGTTGACCGCCACCCGCTCGAGGGAGATGCGCGCCCGCCCCCCCGCGAGGCCGAGATGCACCACCGCGGCCAGGCCCGGCGCCTCCAGGAGCGGCGCCACCACCGCGCGCGCCGCCTCGTGCTGGACCGGCAGGATCGCGCTGCGGACGACGTGATCGCCGATCCTCCGGCCCTCGAGCTGCTTGGCCACCTCGCCCGACGGGTTGACGGGGTCACCGTCGAAGGGATCGAAGCCGGTGAGGAGGACGTGACGGGTGGCGCCGGACGTCACGCGGGCTGCACTCCCTTGCGGTGGCGCTGGGCGAGGGCCTGGTAGCCGGCCGGGTTCATCTGCACCCAGCGCTCGGCGGCGGTGCCCGCGAGCGGGCCCTTCACCTTGCAGGGGGAGCCCATCGCGAGCACGCCGTCGGGGATCTCGGTGCCCGGGGTGACCAGCGAGCCGGCGGCCACCATCGCGCGCACGCCGATCTTGACCCCGTCCAGCAGCGTGGAGGAATTACCGACCAGGGCCTCCTCGCCGACGCTGGCGGCGTGGACCAGGCAGAGGTGCCCGACGGTGGCGCCGGCGCCGATCTCGACGCCGCCGGCCGGGGTGACGTGGATCACCGCGCAGTCCTGCACGTTGGCGCCCTTCCGGATCACGATCGGGTTGAAGTCGGCGCGGAGGACGGTGTTGTACCAGACGGAGGCGTTCTCCTCCACGGTGACGTCGCCGATCAGGTTGGCGGTGGGCGCGATGAAGGCGGTCGGGTGCACGCGCGGGGACTTGCCTTCGAACGAGAAGAGCGGCATCCGCGGCTCCTTGATGACGAGGGGATAGCAGCGCGGACGATATTGCTCCCCTCGCCTGGACAAGGCAAGGGGGCGGGGTGTAGCCTCCGATTCATGGCCGCGCCGAAGATCGCTGCCGTCGCGACCGCGACTCCTCCCTGGCGCTACGATCAGGCCACCGTCCTCCGCATGTCGGGCTACGACGATCCGCGCCGGATGGGCTTCTTCAGCAACAGCCTGATCGAGACCCGTCACCTCTACATGGACCCGGAGACCTTCACGCCGGACGAGAGCGTGGACCAGCTCAACGAGCGCTGGCGGCGCGGGGCCATCGAGGTCGGCACGAGCGCGGTGGCGCGGGCGATCGAGCGGGCGGGCTGGCGGCGGGAGGACGTGGACTTTCTCGCCACCACCACCTGCACCGGGCGCGTGTGCCCGAGCCTCGACTCGCAGATCATCAACGAGCTGGGGCTCAAGCCCACCATCCAGCGCGTGCACGTGGGCGACACCGGCTGCGCGAGTGCGATGGTGGCGATGCAGCAGGTGTCCAACCACCTGCGCGCGTTCCCGGATCATCGCGCGGTGATGGTGGCGGTGGAGATCTGCTCGGCGGCCTACTTCCTCGACGACCGGCTCGAGAGCGCGGTGGCTCACGCGATCTTCGCGGACGGGGCGGGGGCGATCGCGCTGAGCGCGGACGGGCGGGGGCCGGAGGTCGTCGAGCACCGGACCATGTTCCGCTCCGAGCACCTGGGGGCGATGGGCTTCGAGTACCCGGGCGGGCGGCCGCGGGTGGTCCTGTCAAAGGACGTGCGGCGCATCGGGGCGGGCATGATGAAGGAGATGGCGGACGCGCTGCTCGCCTCGCACGGGCTCAAGAAGGAAGACATCGCGCACTTCGTGCTGCACTCGGCGGGCCGGCGGGTGATCGAGCAGGTGGGCCGGCTGATGGAGCTCGACGAGGGCCGACTCGCGCACTCGCGCAACGTGCTCCAGCAGTACGGGAACATGTCCTCCGCCACGGTGGTCTTCGTGCTCGACGACCTGCTGCGCTCGCGCGAGCCGGCCCCGGGGGACTGGGGGCTCATGATCGCGCTCGGGCCGGGGTTCGCGGCCGAGGGCGCGCTGCTCCGCTGGTAGCATGCCCTTCTTCCCGCCGCTGGCCCGCGCCGCGGGCGTGCTCGAGATCATCGACGGACCGCCCGTCCCCTTCAAGGACATGGCGTGCTGCATGACGGACATCTCGCGGGTCAACGCGCTGTTCGGCGGCCGCATGGTCACGATGGTCCACGTCAAGCGCCTGCTCGCCGCCCGGCCCGCCGACCGGCTCGTCACCGTGCTCGACGTGGGCACCGGGGCGGGGGACATCCCGCGCGAGCTGGTGCGCTGGGCGCGGCGCCAGGGGCGGCGCCTCCGCATCTTCGCGCTGGACCGCGACGCGGCCACGCTCCAGATCGCGGCGGAGCTGGTCCGCGATTACCCGGAGATCACCTTCCTCCGCGGGGACGCGCTCGCCTTGCCGATCCGCGCGGGCGCGGTGGATCTCACGATCTCCGCGATGACGCTCCACCACCTGGAGCCGGACGCGGGGGTGCGGTACCTGGCCGAGATGGACCGGGCCGCGCGCGTGGGCTTCGTGGTCAACGACCTCGTGCGGAGCCGCCTCGCGCACTGGGTGGTCTGGCTGATCACGCGCTTCATCACCCGCGGCGCCATCTCGCGGCACGACGGGCCGCTGTCGGTGCGGCGGTCCTACACCCCGCGCGAGGTGAGCGGGCTCTGCGCGCAGGCCGGGCTCGAGGGCGTGGACGTGGTGCACCACTGGCCGTATTTCCGCTTCTGCGCGGTTCGCGTCAAGGCGTGACGCGCCGCTCGTGATCCCCGGGCCATGAGGGCCACGCCATGATCGACATCGTCGTCGTCGGCGGCGGGCCCGCGGGCAGCGCGGCCGCCATCCTGCTGGCCGAGCGGGGCTGGTCGGTCGCCCTCCTCGACAAGGCCGCGTTCCCGCGTCCCAAGATCTGCGGCGAATACCTCTCGCCCGAGGCCGCGCGCGTGCTCGATCGCCTGGGCGTGCTGAAGACGGTGGACGCGGCGGGGGCGCAGCCGCTCCACGGCATGCGCATCGTCGCGCCCGACGGCACCGTGCTCGACGGCGCGTATCCGACCGGCGGCCGGTGGCGCGGGTACCGCGATCACGCGCTCGCGATCCGGCGCGAGGTCTTCGACCGCATCCTGCTGGAGCGGGCGCGGGCGCTGCCGGTGGACGTGCGCGAGCGGCATCGCGTGACCGGGCTGATCGTGGAGGGCGGCAGCGTGCGGGGCGTGAAGGCGGAGGACGCCGACGGCGCGCCGGTGGAGCTGCGCAGCCGGCTGGTAGTGGGCGCTGACGGGCGCGCGTCGGTGGTGGCCCACGCGCTCGGGCTGGTGCGGCCGCACCGGCTGCGGCGGCTGGCGCTCATCCGGCACGTGAGCGGCGTCGAGGGGCTGGGCGATCGCGGCGAGATCTACGTGGATCCGCCCGACTACTCCATCCTGAACCCGGTGGCGCCGGGCATCGTCAACGTGAGCCTGGTGGTGCCGCTCGCGCACGCCAAGCCGCACCGCGCGCGCCTCGAGACCTTCATGGAGGCGCGGCTGCGTCAGCTCCGCCACGTGCCGGCGCGGCTGGCCGGCATGAAGGCCGAGGGGCCGGTGATGGCGATGGGGCCGCTGGCGTTTCGCGTGGCGGCTCCGCGCGTGGGCGGCGTGCTGCTCGCGGGGGACGCGGCGGGCTTCTACGACCCGTTCACCGGCGAGGGGCTCTACACCGCGCTGCGCTCCGCCGAGCTGCTGGCCGAGGCCGCGCACCCGGCGCTCACCACGGGCGACGTGTCGGCCGCCGCGCTCGCGCCCTACGCGCGGGCCCGCCGCGCCGCGTTCGTCGACAAGGCGCGCGTCACGCGGGCGCTGCAGCTCATCATCGCGCACCGCCGCCTCGCCAACGCCGCCGCGCGCTTCCTCCAGCGCCGCCCCGCGCGGCTCGCCACGCTCATGGGCGTGCTCGGCGACTTCACCCCGCCCCGCGCGATCTGGGACTAGCGGACGCGGGCTCGGCGCCGGGAGGTCGGGGCGGGCGCGGGTCGTTCTTCGCTCGCGCTCGCGGCGGCGGGCTGGTCGGACTGCAGGAGCGGGATATTCGCCTCGCGGAGCGGGCGGCCGACGTGGTCGCGGATCCACTTGCCGTCCCACCACTCGACCGGCGTCACCGAGACGCCCTGGATGAGCACTTCGAAGTGCAGGTGATCGCCCAGGGCGAGGCCGGTGGCGCCGCTCTTGCCGAGCTCCTGGCCCTTCTTCACCTCGTCGCCTTCCTTGACCTCGATGGTGGAGAGATGGCCGTAGAGCGTCTGGAGCCCCCAGCCGTGATCCACCACCACCGTGTTGCCGTAGATGTTGAGCGGCGCCGCGTAGACCACCACCCCCGCGTTGGCGGCGGGGATCGGGCTGTTCTTCAGCGACGCGAGGTCGTAGCCCAGGTGGACCTGGGTGTCCACGTCCTTGCCCTGGTAGCGGTAGGTGCGGGTCTCCGCGAAGTTGGAGAACACCTTCGTGTTCCGCGGCTGGATGAACGGGCCCTCGAAGAGCGGGGCGGGCTTGCTCTTCTGCGCGAGCTTCCTCTTCATCTCCTCGGCTTCCTTCCGCTTGTCGCGATTCACGGTCAGGAACGCGGCGAGGAGCTGGTCGGGCGGGATCTGGCCGCGCTCGGGCAGGAGCTCGGGCATCTTGCTCGCGAGGAACTGCTCGCCCACCTCGATGGTGTCCATCGGGAACCGGCGCGGGCGGATGTCCACCGCGAGCGCGCGCGAGACCGCGTTGCCCGCCTCGTCCTGCGCGGTCGCGGTGACCGGGGCGTTGGGCGGCAGGTTCCACGGCAGCGCGTAGAGCACCGCGTGCAGGCCGGTGTCCGGCGCGCCCGCCGGGAAGCCGGGGAAGAACATGTCCCCCACGTTGACGCCGATGCGCGCGGCGCCCTTGGCCCGCACCGCCACCAGCCCGCCGCCGCCGCGGGAGAGATACCGCGTGGAGGCCAGGATCTCCAGGCTGGGCGGCGTGAAGTCGAGCATGACCGGCACGTTCGCGATCATCCGGTCGTCCACGCGGATGGGCCGCCAGAAGCCGTCGCGCGCGCGCACCTCGAGGTTCGCGGCGCCCTCGCGCAGGCCGAGGGTGCCGCCGGCCACGATGAGCTGCACGCGCTGCTCGTTGCCGGCCGGACCGCCGGAGAACGTCTGCTGCGCCACGTTGACGCGGGTGCCGCCCTGGTTGAGCCGGATGTCCACCGACTCCACCCCGCCCCGGCTGGCGCGCAGGACGAGCGTGATCGGCGTGCGCGCCCCGATGAACTGCGGCACCGGCTGGAACTCCGCGCGCACCGCGGGCACGCTCTGGCGCCACGCGAGGTACCCGACCGCGCCCAGCACCAGCAGGATGGGGACGCCGACCACCACGGACCACACGCGGACGTTCGAGCGAGCCACGGGAGCATGATAGCAGTCGGTCGCGTCGGGGCCGAAGCTTTGCGAGGTGAAGCCGAAGGCGAGCCGAGCGAATTGGAAGAGCAGTCACCGTTCATGCTAGAGAGGGGCCCGTGGCCTCTGCCCGGCGAGACTGGGGAAGAATTTTCCGCATCGCCGCCACCGCGGGCTTCGCGGCCAGCGCGGCGCTCCACCTCGCCACCTTCACCCCGCTCCCGCCCGCCTACGCCGCCGCCGTCGCCCTGGGGCTGTTCGCGGGAGCCTTCGCGCTGCTGGCCGCCCTGATCGTCCGCCTGCGCGAGGCGGGCGCCCCCGCGCGCGGGCAGGGCGCGATCCGGATGGTGGAGTGGCGGAGGCTCGTCGCCGTGATCCCGCAGGGGCCGCGGCGGGCCGCGATGGCGGTGATCGCCTACGTGCTGATGAACCTCGTGCTCTCGCTCCTCCTGCTGGGCGACGAGGGCGTCGGGAGCGTGCGCCTGCTCTCCGGGCACCTGCTCCTCTTCTACTTGATTCCGCTGATGTATTTCCGCTTCGTGGAGCCGCGGTTGCGCGACGGCGGCGGCCCGTCGCGTCCTTGACACCCTGATCCCTTTCCCTTAGAGTGATGCGGGTTTGCACCCGAAACCACACTCATGTCACGACTCGTCTGGCTGATCCCGCTGTTCCCGCTGATCGGCTCCCTCTTCAACGTGCTCTTCGGGCGGGCCGTCGGTCACAAGGCGCACTGGATCTCGGTGCCGGCGCTCCTCGCCTCGTTCGTGACGTCGTGCATGGTCTTCGCGCGGGTCTGGAACGGCGAGACCTGGACGGGGGACCTCTTCACCTGGGTGGTCGCGGGCACGTTCAAGACCGCAGTCACCGCGCAGGTGGACCAGCTCTCCGCGGTGATGCTGCTGGTGGTGACGGGGGTGGGCTTCCTCATCCACCTCTACTCCGTCGGCTACATGCACCACGATCCGGGCTACGCGCGCTTCTTCACCTACCTGAACATGTTCGTGTTCTCGATGGTGATGCTGGTCCTGGCCGGCAACTTCCTCGTCCTCTACGTCTTCTGGGAGGCGGTGGGCCTCTGCTCCTACCTCCTGATCGGCTTCTGGTACGAGAAGAAGGCGGCCTCCGACGCGGGCAAGAAGGCGTTCATCGTCAACCGGGTGGGCGACTTCGGCTTCGGCCTCGGCATCATGCTGATCTGGGTGACCTTCGGCACGCTCAACTACGGCGAGGTCTTCGCGAGGGCCGACGCGAGCGTGAGCACCAACGTCTACCTGGCGATCGCGCTCCTCCTCTTCATCGGCGCGTGCGGCAAGTCGGCCCAGCTGCCGCTCTTCACCTGGCTGCCCGACGCGATGGAGGGCCCGACCCCGGTGTCCGCGCTCATCCACGCCGCCACCATGGTGACCGCGGGCGTGTACATGGTGGCGCGCTGCCACAAGCTCTTCGAGATGGCCCCGATGAGCCTCGAGATCGTGGCCTGGGTCGGCGGCCTCACCGCGGTGTTCGCGGCGACCATCGGCCTCGTGCAGACCGACATCAAGCGCGTGCTCGCGTACTCCACCATCAGCCAGCTCGGCTACATGTTCGTGGGCGTCGGCGTCGGCGCGTACGCGGCGGGCATCTTCCACCTCGTGACGCACGCCTTCTTCAAGGCCCTGCTCTTCCTGGGCGCGGGCAGCGTGATCCACGGCCTCGGCGGCGAGCAGGACCTGCGCAAGATGGGCGGGCTCGCCCCGCGCATGATGACCACGACGGTCACGTTCCTGATCGGGGCCTTCGGCCTGGCCGGGGTGCCCCCGCTGGCCGGGTTCTTCTCCAAGGACGAGATCCTCGCCTCCGTCTTCCACGAGCATCATTACCTGCTGTGGGGGCTCCTGCTCGCGGGCGCGTTCATGACCGCGTTCTACACGTTCCGGCTCGTGTTCCTCGCTTTCTTCGGGGCCCCGCGCATGTCCAAGGAGGTGGCGCACCACATCCACGAGTCGCCCGCCAGCATGACGGTCCCCCTGATCATCCTGGCCGTCGCGACCGTGGTGGCGGGCCTCGCCTTCGGCATCCCGTCCTCCACCGGCACCCCGTTCGCGCGCTTCCTCGCCCCGGTGCTGCCGATCGAGGAGGGCGAGCACGGCGCGGGCATCGCCTTCACCCTGCTGCTGCTCTCCGCGGTGATCGCGATCGCGGGGGTGGCGCTGGCCTGGTACGTCTACGGGCGCTCGCCGGTGCGGGCCGCCTCGATCGGGATGGCGCGCAACCCGCTGCACAAGCTGCTGATCCAGAAGTACTACGTGGACGAGATCTACGACTTCCTGTTCGTGCGGCCGATCTATCGCCTCTCGCTCTGGCTCGCGCGGGTGTTCGATCCCCGGGTCGTCGACGGCCTCGTCAACGGGACCGCGACCGCGGCCCTCGCGTGGGCGCGCGGCCTGCGCCTGGCCCAGACCGGCTACGTGATGAACTACGCGCTGGGGATCCTGGTGGGCGCGGTGGCCATGGTCGCCTACCTCCTGGCCCGCCGGTAGCCCGCATGGCCCACCTGCTCTCGCTCGTCACCTTCTTGCCGGTGGTGGGCGCGGTGCTCGTGCTGCTGCTGCCCCGCCGGCAGGAGCACGTGACCAAGCTGGCGACGCTGGGGACCACCCTCGTCACCTTCGTGATCTCGCTCCCGCTCTACTTCCGGTTCGACGCGACCTCGGCGGACTACCAGTTCGTGGAGCAGGCGGTGTGGATCCCCTCGCTGGGAGTGAGCTACCACCTCGGGGTGGACGGCATCAGCGTGCTGCTGGTGCTGCTGACCACCTTCCTGATGCCGCTGGTGATCCTGTCCTCGTGGACCTCGGTGGAGTCGCGCTGGAAGGAGTTCGCGGTCACCATGCTGCTGCTGGAGGCGGGGATGATCGGGGTCTTCGTGTCCCTCGATCTCTTCCTCTTCTACGTGTTCTGGGAGGCGATGCTGATCCCGATGTACCTCATCATCGGGGTCTGGGGCGGACACAACCGGATCTACGCGGCGGTGAAGTTCATCCTCTATACGCTCGCCGGCTCGCTCCTGATGCTGGTCGCGATCCTGGCCCTGTACTTCCAGCACGGCGCGGCCACCAACGTCTACACCTTCGACCTGCCGGTGCTCGCGCGTTACGTGCTGCCGAGCGGGCGCGCGCAGGATCTGATGTTCTTCGCCTTCGCGCTCGCCTTCGCGATCAAGGTGCCGATGTTCCCGTTCCACACGTGGCTGCCGGACGCCCACGTGGAGGCGCCCACCGCGGGCAGCGTGATCCTGGCCGGGGTACTCCTGAAGATGGGCACCTACGGCTTCCTGCGCTTCTGCCTGCCCCTCTTCCCGGACGCGAGCCTGCACTACGCGCCGTGGATGTTCGTGCTCTCCGTCATCGGCATCATCTACGGGGCGTGGGTCTCCACCGTGCAGCCCGACATCAAGAAGCTGGTGGCCTACTCCAGCGTGAGCCACCTGGGCTTCGTGGTGCTCGGGCTCTTCACCCTCACCGCGCAGGGGATGGTGGGCGGCCTCATCCAGATGGTGAGCCACGGGCTCAGCACCGGCGCCCTCTTCCTCATGGTCGGCATGATCTACGAGCGGCGGCACACCCGGCTGATCGCCGACTTCGGCGGGCTCTGGAAGGTGATCCCCGCCTTCAGCGTGGTCTTCCTGGTGGTGTGCCTGTCCTCGGTGGGGCTGCCCGGCCTCAACGGCTTCGTGGGCGAGTTCCTCATCCTGGTGGGCGCCTTCCAGGTGAGCCGGCTCTCCGCGGTGCTCGCCACCTCCGGCATCATCTTCGCGGCGGTCTACCTCCTGTGGATGTACCAGCGGGTGTGCTTCGGCGAGGTCACCCACGAGGCGAACCGCCGGCTGACCGACCTGAGCCTGCGGGAGTGGGCGGTGCTGCTGCCGGTGCTCCTCTTCATCTTCTGGATCGGGGTCTACCCGACCACCTTCACCACGATGACCGAGCCGAGCGTGCAGGCCCTGATCGCCCAGGTGCAGACCAAGGCGCAGGCGACCGCGGCCGCGATGGTGACGCGGTGAACCCGGCGCTCGTGCTGCCCGCGGTGGACCTGCGGCCGCTGCTGCCCATGCTGGTGCTCGCCGCGACCGCGGTGGTGGTGATCCTGCTCGACCTGCTGCCCCCCCGGGAGCGCAAGGACCACTTGGGCTTCGTCAGCGCGCTCGGGGTGGTGCTGGCCCTGATCATGACGTACTGGATGACGTTCTCCATCGGCGGGGGCGAGCTGCGCGGCTTCCGCGGCATGGTGGTGCTCGATCCCTTCGCGCTCTTCTTCAACGTGGTGATCGGCTACGCCACCGGGCTCGTCATCCTGCTCTCGATGGACTACATCCGCCGCGAGGGCCAGGAGGCGGGCGAGTTCTACATCCTGATCCTGCTCTCCGCGCTCGGCATGATGCTGATGGCCTCCGCGGGCGACCTGATCATCGTCTTCCTCGGGCTCGAGACGATGTCCATCGCGCTCTACGTGCTGACCGGCTTCTTCCGGCACCGGCTCGAGGCGGGCGAGGCCTCGCTGAAGTACTTCCTGATGGGCGCCTTCGCCTCCGGCTTCTTCCTCTACGGCATCGCGCTCATCTTCGGGGCGACCGGGTCCACCAACCTCGACCGCATCGCCAACGCGGTGGCCGCGGGGGCGGGGCGCGACCCGATGCTCGCGATCGGCTTCGGCCTGCTCCTGGTGGGCTTCGGCTTCAAGATCTCGTCGGTGCCGTTCCACATGTGGGCGCCCGACGCCTACGAGGGCGCGCCCACCTCGATCACCGCGCTCATCGCCACCGGCTCCAAGGCGGCCGCCTTCGCCTCGCTGCTGCGCGTGCTGCTCACCGCCCTGCGCGGCGTCCCGCTCGACTGGCCCATGCTCATGTGGGTGATGGCCGCGGTCACCATGACGGTCGGCAACGTGGTGGCCCTCGCCCAGCAGAACCTCAAGCGCATGCTCGCCTACTCCTCGATCGCCCACGTGGGCTACATGCTGGTGGGGGTGGTGGCGGGGGGCTCGCTGGGCAACGGCGCGGTGCTCTTCTACCTGCTCGTGTACACGTTCACCACCGCGGGCGCCTTCGGGGCGGTGCTGCTGCTCGAGCGCAACGGCCGCGAGGCGGTGCAGCTCGCGGACTACGGCGGGCTCGCCGCGCGGCATCCGATGCTGGCGGTGGCCCTCTCGGTGTTCCTGCTCTCGCTGATCGGCATCCCGCCCACCGCCGGCTTCGTGGGCAAGTTCTACCTCTTCGGCGCCGCCGTGAAGTCGGGCTACGTGTGGCTCGCCGTGATCGGCGTGCTGAACTCCGCGATCGCCGCCTACTACTACCTGCGCCTCATCGTGTTCATGTACATGCGGGAGCCCGAAGGCGCGCCCACCGTGATGGCCCCGTCGCTCTCCGGCGCGCTGGCCCTGGCGGTGGCCCTCTGGGGCGTGGTGCAGCTCGGCGTGGCCCCCGGCCCCCTCTTCGACCTGGCCCAGGCCGCGGTCATCCCGCTGCTCCGTTGATCTCCCTCTCCCCTCGGGGGAGAGGGCAGGGCGAGGGGGTCTAGTGCGCCCCAAGCTGCCCTATCGCGGCTGGCTCGTCGACCTCGACGGCACCGTCTACCTGGGCGAGCGCCTCATCCCCGGCGCCGCCGAGTGCCTCGCGGCGCTCCGGGCGGCGGGCCGGCGCGTCGCGTTCCTCACCAACAAGCCGCTCCAGACCCGCACCGAGTACGCGGCCAAGCTCACGCGCCTCGGGGTGCCGACGGCGCCCGACGACGTCATCAACTCCTCGCTGGTGCTCGCGCGCCACCTGCGCGACCGCGACCCGGGCGCGCCGGTCTTCGTGATCGGCGAGGCACCGATGCGGGAGGAGATGCGCGCCCACGGCTTCGAGGTGCGGGACGACGAGCGCGTGCGCTGGGTGGTGATCGCCTTCGACCGCACCTTCGATTACGCCAAGCTCAACACCGCGCTGCAGGCGGTGAAGCAGGGCGCGCGGCTCATCGCCACCAACCCCGACCGCACCTGCCCGGTGGAGGGCGGCGAGATCCCGGACTGCGCGGGCATGATCGCGGCGGTGGAGGCGGTGACCGACCGGAAGGTGGAGGCGATCGTGGGCAAGCCGTCGCCGATCATCCTGGAGGTCGCGCTCGCCGCCCTGGGGGTGCCCGCGCGCGAGGCGGTGATGGTGGGCGACCGCATCGACACCGACATCGTGATGGGTCGGCGCCTCGGACTCGCCACCGTGCTCGTGCTGAGCGGCGTCACGCGCGCGGACGATCCCCGAATCGCCGCGGTCGCTCCGGACCACGTGGTACGATCGATCGAGGACCTGGTGGAGTGAAAGCGAGCGCGCCCCCGAATCGACTGGAAGGGCTTCACGGCGCCGCGCTGGACGCCGTGGTGATCGGCGGCGGCATGGCGGGGGCGGGAGTGGCGCGCGATCTGGCCCTGCGCGGCGCCTCGGTCGCGCTGTTCGAGAAGGGCGACTTCGCCTCCGGCACCTCGTCGAAGTCCTCCAAGCTGATCCACGGCGGCCTCCGCTATCTCGAGCTGGGCGACTTCAAGCTGGTGCGCGAGTCGCTGCGCGAGAAGAAGACGCTCGAGCGCCTCGCCCCGCACCTGGTGCGGCCGCTGCCGTTCCTGGTGCCGGTGTACCGCGGTGCCGCGCGCGGCCTCATCAAGGTGCGCCTGGGCATGTGGCTCTACGACCTGCTCACCCCGGGCAAGAACAGCGAGCGCTACCGCGTGCTGCGTCCCGAGGCCGCGCTCGCGATGGAGCCGAACGTGCGGGCGGAGGACCTGCGCGGGGCCGGCTACTACTTCGACGACCTGCTCCTCTTGCCGGAGCGCCTCTGCCTCGAGAACGTGCTCTCGGCGGCGCGCCACGGGGCCCGCGTCCTCAACTACTGCCAGGTCGAGGCGTTCATCCCGGGCCCCCGCGGGCTCGACGGGGTGCAGGTGCGCGATCTCCTCTCGGGCCAGGTGCAGGCGGTCAAGGCGCGCACCATCGTGAACTGCGCGGGGCCGTGGGTGGACCGCCTGCGCTCCCTCGCGGGGGTGGCCGACCGGAGCCCGCGGCTGCTGCGCACCACCAAGGGCATCCACTGCCTCCTGCCGCGCATGACCGATCGCGCGGTCTACCTCTCCACCCACGACGAGCGGATGGTCTTCGTCATCCCGTGGCACGGGTTCTCGCTGGTCGGGAGCACCGACACCGACTTCGACGGCGACCCCGACCGCCTCTGGGCCACCCGCGAGGAGGTGACCTACCTGCTCGACGAGGTCGCCAAGGTGCTGCCGGACACGCGCGCCACCTTCGAGAACGTGGCCTACACCTACGCGGGGGTGCGGCCGCTCTCCTTCGAGCCGGGCCGCTCCGCCTCCGCGGTCTCGCGCGAGCACCGGGTGATCCCCGAGGGGCCGGACGGGCGCTTCCTCTCGGTCACTGGCACCAAGCTCACCTGCTTCCGCAGCCTCGCCGAGGACGTGGGGGACCGGGTGATGCGCGTGCTCGGCCGCCGGGAGGCCTCGCGCACCGCGCGCGCCGCCCTCGACGGCACCGACGAGGAGGCGGGCCGGATCGAGGTGCGCGCGTGGATGGACGTCTCCGAAGAAATGGCGTCCACCGGGCTCTCCCGTGCGACGCTCAGGACACTGGTGGAGACCTACGGCCGGGCGTTCCCGCGCGTGCTCGAGCTGGGGCGGAAGCTGCCCGACGGCTTCGAGCCCCTCTGCCCGAGCAATCCCGAGATCGTGGCCCAGCTCCACCACGCGGTGCGCGAGGAGCTGGCGGTGTCCCTGCAGGACGTGCTGCTGCGGCGCACCGGCATCGGCCAGAGCCGCTGCCAGGGCCTCGACTGCGCGGAGCCCATCGCCGCGCGCATGGCCGAGCTGGCGGGCTGGACGTCGCGCCGGCTCGATGCGGAGCTCGAGGCCTACTCCCAGCACGTGGAGCAGAGCCGTCGGTTCCGGCACCGGTGATGGCGCGCCTCGCTCGCGGTCTCGGCCTCCTGCTGGCGCTCGCGCTGGCCCTCGGCGGGGCCGCGCCGGCGCGCGCGGCCGACGACGGGTGGCTGCTCGGCCGCTGGGAGCTGGTGCGCTCGCCGGACGGGGACAAGAAGGACTGGCTCGAGTTCGCCCCGGACGGGCGAATGACCACGATCACGCCGGACGGTCGCCGCCTGGGCGGCCAGTACTCCGTCGCCGGGCAGGAGGTCCAGCTCAACTACAAGGTCGGCAACCAGTCCATCCTGATCACGCTCACCTACGGGTCCGACAAGGCGCA
>DATFGS010000497.1:0-4188 GCA_035249225.1 Candidatus Methylomirabilota bacterium
CCGAGCCAGTAGCCGAGGTGATTGACGAGCACGTGGCCGGCGACGCTCAGCAGCACGATGGTGACGACGTCGGCGCCCGACAGCGCCGCTGCGCCCCAGACGAGCGCGAGCGCGCCCAGCACGAAGTCGATCTGGTCCCAGGGGATGAAGCGATCGCCCGGGGCGACGCCGGCCCGGCGCTTCGCGAAGCTCTTCGCGGCGTCGCCGATCATGGCGCCGGCGCCGAAGCGAAGGCCGAGCACGGCCCAGTGGCCGGAGGCGACGAGGGCCCCTTCCCAGGCGAGGCGCGACTGGATGAACGTCACCGTCACCGCGGCGAGGACGCCGAGCCCGAAGCCGAGGACCGTCTTGTGCGCGCCGAGCCACCGCCGGCTGATCGGCCGATTCCATCCTGTCCAGTACCGGACGAACGGCGGAGCCATGTTGGCGGCGTACGCCGGCGCCATGAAGTACAGGAGCTGGACCACCCGGGCGAGCGCGGCCGGCGTCAGATCACCCCGTGCGCCCGGCCGACCTTGATGAACGCGGCCACCGCCCGCTCGAGGTGCGCGGGCTCGTGGGCCGCGCTGATCTGCACGCGGATCCGCGCCTGGTCCCGGGGCACCACCGGATACGAGAAGCCCACGACGTAGATCCCCTCGTCGAAGAGATCGGCGGCCGTCCGCTGCGCGAGCCGCGCGTCGCCGAGCATGATCGGCACGATCGGATGCTCTCCGGGGCGGAGGCCGAAGCCCGCCTCGGTCATGGCGCGACGGAACCAGTGGGTATTGGCCGCGAGGCGATCGCGCCGCTCGGTGGACTCCGAGAGGAGCCGGAGGCCGGCGAGCCCCGCGGAGACGAGGGCGGGGGGCAGGGTGTTCGAGAAGAGATACGGCCGGGAGCGCTGGCGCAGGAGCGCCGCGATCTCGGCACGGCCCGCGGTGAAGCCGCCGCTGGCCCCGCCGAGCGCCTTGCCGAGGGTCGAGGTGATGACGTCCACCCGACCGGCCACCCCGCAGTGCTCGGGCGTGCCGCGGCCGGTCGCGCCGAAGAACCCCGTCGCGTGGCTGTCGTCCACCGCCACGAGCGCCGCGTACCGGTCGGCCAGATCGCAGATGGCGGCCAGCGGCGCGACGTCGCCGTCCATGGAGAAGACCCCGTCGGTCACGATCAGCCGGGTCCGGGCCGGCGCGCTCGCCTTCAGGATCCGCTCGAGATCCGCCATGTCCCCGTGGGCGTAGCGCTCGCGCCGGGCCCGGCAGAGCCGGATGCCGTCGATGATCGAGGCGTGGTTCAACGCATCCGAGATGACGACGTCGGGCTCGTCGAGCAGCGTCTCGAAGAGGCCGCCGTTGGCGTCGAAGCAGGAGGTGTAAAGCACCGCGTCCTCCATGCCCAGGAAGCGGGCGATCGCCGCCTCGAGCTCCTTGTGGATCGTCTGCGTCCCGCAGATGAAGCGCACGCTCGCGAGGCCGAATCCCCAGCGGGCCAGGCCCTCCTGGGCCGCCCGGACGAGGGCGGGGTCGCTCGCCAGCCCGAGGTAGTTGTTGGCGCAGAAGTTGAGCACCTCCCGGCCGCCGACGGGCACGCGGGCGCCCTGCGGCCCCTGCACGATCCGCTCGTCCTTCCAGAGCCCCGCCGCGCGGATCTCGTCCAGCTCGGTCTGAAGGCGTCGCCTGGTCTCACCGTACATGAGCCGTCTCCTGGTCAGCGCGGGGCATACCGCCGCGTGATGTTCGGCACGAGGTACTCCTCGAACGTGCGCGTGAGATCGTAGGCCGGCCGGAACCCCCAGTCGCGGCGGGCCGACGCGTCGTCGACGTCTTCCGGCCACGAGTCGACGATGGCCTGCCGGCGCCGGTCGGGCGCGAAGGAGATCCGGGCTTCCGGGAAGGCCCGCCGCGTGAGACCGGCCAGGTCGCCGGCGCTGGGGCTGAACGCGGCGACGTTGTAGACCGCACCGGTCAAGGATCCGACGGGCGCCTCCAGCAGCGCGAGCAGGGCGGTGATCGCGTCGGGCATGGCCATGAACGGGATGCGCGTGTCCTCCCGGACGAAGCAGGCATACGGGCGTCGCTGGGCCGCCGCGTGGATCATCTCGGCGGCGTAGTCGCTGGTGCCGCCGCTCGGCACCGTGAAGGCCGAGATGAGCCCGGGCAGGCGGATCGCCCGGAAGTCGACCCCGCTCGGCTCGCCCGCCGCCAGCTGCCGGTAGTGGCGCGCGAAGTAGCGGCCGAGGTGCTCGCAGTAGAGCTTGTTGCAGCCGTACATCGTGACCGGCGCGAGCCACGCGGACTCGGGCACCTTGCCGGCCGCGCGCTTGGTCTCGAGATCCGGCAGCCCGTAGACCGCGACGGAGCTCGGGAAGAGGAACCTGACCGGATGGCCGAGCGAGCGCGCTTCGTCGACGGCCAGGCGGAGGAGGTTGAGGGTGCCCTGGACGTTGACCTCATGGGCCGTCTCCGGGATGAACTCCGCCCGGGTGGACAGCAGCGCGGCCAGATGGAAGACGGCCGAGATCTCGAACTCGCTCCGGAGCCGGTCCAGCAGGTTCCGGTCGAGGATGTCTCCGACCCGGGTCGCCGCGCATCGCCGCGCGACATCGTCGTCCACCGCCCGGACGTCGAGGGCCAGCACGTCGTAGACGCCGAGATCCGCGAGCTGATGGATGAGGCCATTGCCGACCTCGCCCCCCGCGCCGGTCACCAGGACCACCGGCCTGCGTGTCATCGGGACCCTCCTGGCCCCGACCGATAGCAGGGCCGGCGTCCCAGCGCAAGCGCGCCGCGGCGCCGCGTCGGGGCCCCGCCGCCTCATCCGGGGAGCGGGTGCCTCACCGCGCGCGGTCGGGAGAGGCCGGGTCCCCGCGAGAAGGCCGGGATTCGACGGCCGCCGTCGTGGCATCGTCCTTGCTCTTCTCTCCGTGGCATGGAGAGAGCGAGGCCCACATGATCGCCCGCGATCTGATGACGCCGGATCCCCTGATGGTGACCCCCCAGACGAGCATCGCGGAGGTGTGGGACCTGATGCGCGAGGCCGACGTCCGGCACATCCCGGTCGTCCAGGGGGATGCTCTCGTGGGGATGGTGAGCGACCGTGATCTCGCGCGCGTGGACATCGTCCGGCTGCTGAAGACCGAGGGGGCGGCCGCGGTCCGGGAGGAGCTGGCGACGCCGATCGTCAAGATCATGAGCACGAACGTGATCGCGGTCGATCCGGAGGCGGAGATCGGCGACGTGATCGATCTCCTGCTCGAGCACAAGATCGGCGCGGTTCCGGTGATGCCGGAGGACACGCGCGAGGTGCTCGGCATCATCAGCTACGTGGACGTGCTGCGGGGGCTCCAGGGCGTTCTCGACGAGGATTGACCGGGCCCCGTCGACCGGAAGGCGGTGCCGCCGTGCAGAGTCGGCTCGAGGTGGTCCGGGTCTGGGGGATCCCGATCCGCGTCCACGTGAGCTGGCTGCTCGTCTTCGGTCTTGTGACCTGGTCGCTGGCGGCCGGCTACTTCCCGGGCGAGTATCCGGGCTGGACCGTCGGCGCCTACTGGGCGATCGGAGCGGTCACCGCGCTCGCCTTCTTCGTGTCCATCCTGATCCACGAGCTCGGGCACTCATGGGTAGCCCGGCGAAACGGGATCCCGATCCGGAGCATCACCCTGTTCGTGTTCGGCGGCATGGCCCGGATCGGCCGGGAGCCGGACACGCCGGCCGCGGAGTTCCGGATCGCGCTCGCCGGACCCGCGACGAGCATCGCGCTGGCCGGCCTGTTCGCGGGAGCGTGGCAGCTGGTTCGTGAGGTGCCTCTCGTGGCCGCGCCCGCGATCTGGCTGGCCCGCATCAACTTCCTCGTGGCGACGTTCAACCTCGTGCCCGGCTTCCCGCTGGACGGTGGCCGCCTCTTCCGCGCGGTGGCGTGGCGCTTCACCGGGAGCTTCCGCCGCGCGAGCCAGGTCGCCGCCTTCGCGGGCCAGCTCGTGGCGTTCGGCCTGATCGGCTGGGGCATCCTGACCGTGATGGGCGGCAACGTGGTCGGGGGGATGTGGTTCGCGTTCATCGGCTGGTTCCTCCAGAACGCGGCCGCCCACACGTATGCCGAGGCCGATCTGCGGGAGATGCTGCGCGACGTGACGGTGGCCCAGGCCATGACCGCGGATTGCCGGCGCATCGAGGCGGGCGCGAGCCTGGAGCGCATCGTCCGCGAGGAGGT
>DATFGS010000498.1:0-11732 GCA_035249225.1 Candidatus Methylomirabilota bacterium
GCGCTCCACGGGGAGAAGCGCTGGATCACCGGCGCGGGGACGTCACGGCTCCATCTCGTCTACTGCCGGATGGGCGGGAAGGCGGGCGCGGGCGGCATCGGGGGCATCTTTGTCGAGCGCGACACGCCGGGCTTCCGTGTCGGCGAGCGCGACCACACCATGGGGCTGCGCGGGATCCCGGAAGGGCGGCTGCACTTCGACGGGTGCCGCGTGCCGCGGGAGCACGTGCTCGTCGGACCGCCCGACGGTTTCAAGAAGCTGATGGAGGCCTACAACAGTCAGCGCCTCGGCGCCGCCACGGTGGCGCTCGGGCTCGCGCAGGGCGCGTACGAGCTGGCGCTGGCCTACGCGGGCACCCGGCGGCAGTTCGGCCGGGCCATCGGCGAGTTCCAGGGCATCCGCTGGAAGCTGGCGGACATGGCGATCAAGCTCGACGCCGCGCGCCTGCTCATCCATCGCGCCGCCGTGAACGCGGGTACCGGGTTCCCGGACGCGCTCGAGGCGGCGAAGGCCAAGACCTTCGCGGCCGAGATCGCGCAGGAGGTGACCGGGCAGGCGCTCCAGATCCACGGCGCCGCCGGCTACGGCCGCGGGCTCCCGCTCGAGCGCATGGCGCGCGACGCCCGCATGTTCGCCATCGGCGGGGGCACCGTGGAGATGATGCGCAACCTCATCGCCGACCGGCTACTGCCGACGAAGGCGGACTTTCGCCGCTGAAAGTTCGTTTCGAGCGCGGGCTTCGCCCGCGCGATCCGTTCCTCCGAGCGCCTCAGTGGCCGCCGTGGAAGAAGGGGAGGTGGAACAGCGGGAAGTAGCCGTTGATCGTCAGGAGGCCGCCCAGCACGGCAAGGACGAGGCTGAAGGAGAAGATCAGGCGCGAGCGACCCAGGATGGACACCGACGACATCACGATGGCGATCTGGAGCAGGGCCTCCCCGACCAGGAAGTAGGGATCACGGGCCTGGAAGCCGTCCCGCACGGCCTCCAGCTTCTTGGCGTCCTTCTCGATGTCCTTCTTCTCTGCGTTGTAGCGCTTCTCCTCGTCCTCGAGCTTCCGGAGCAGCGCCTCATGCTTCTCGCGCGCGGCGGCGGGGGCCCGGTCGGCGAGGTCCGCCTCGAGCCGCATCTTCTGGGCGCGGTAGAGGTGCTCGCGAATGACCTTGGCCTGGTAGAAGGCCCACTGGTCGGAGGACTGCTGCTGGGCCAGCAGCATCTCCTTCATCGCGTGGTTGCCGCCGAGGGCCGCGATGGCCAGGACCACCGCGTAGATGGCCGTGACCAGCGCGACCCGCCGGCTGAAAGAGTTGGCGGCGTGTTCGTGCAGCTCGTCGGGCTTGGGCAGCTCGACTTCCGCCATGCGCTAGTTGCTGGATCGTCCGCGCGTGATCTCGTCCTTCATCGCCGAGCGGCCCGCCTCGAAGGCGGAGGTCAGCCGCTGCGCTTGCTCCTCGAAGTACTCGCGGCCCTTGTCGAAGAGATCTCCCGCGCGATCCTGCGCCTGGCCCGCCACGTCCTGGGCGCGCTTGAACAGGTCGCCGCTGTGCTCGGCCAGCAGCTCGCGCGTCTCACGCCCGGTCTTGGGAGTCAGCAGGACCGCCGCCGCCGCGCCCGCGATGGCGCCGAGGAAGAACCATCCGAGATAGCCCGCCGCGTCGCTTCCGCGCTCATCCGCCATGGTCTTCTCCTTGGCCGTTTCGCCCGATCAGTGGTGTCGCTCCTTGAGCCGGTGAAGGAAGACTTCGACGCCCCGCTTCACTCCGGCCGCCATCCCCGCGTACTGCCCGATGCGCGTGAGCCCGCCCACCGCCCCGACCACCCTCGCCGCCTGCACCGAGATGTCCTCGACGCGGTCCACGATCCCGCCGATCCGCTGCAGGTTGTCGTTGGCGTTGCGCGAGAGCTTCTGCAGCTCGCCGGTCAGGGTCTCGAGCTCGCTGGCCATCGGACGGATCTCCCGCTCCACCTGGGCGAGCACGCTCTCCGCGCGCAGCGCCGTCTTCTTGAGCGAGAGCAGGGTGGAGATCAGCACGAGCGTGAGAGCCACGACGCAGGCGAGAATGACTCCGACCGCGAGGGGGGTCATCGGGATCCGAGTATGGCAGGGGGTCTCGCGCAAGTCAATGAAGAGGACGGAGAAGCGCCCGCATTCATTGACTTTCCGGGAGGGCGACCCCTATACTCCACCAGCAGAGGTCCCGCCATGCCCGTCCACGATCGCTTCGACGAGCTCCGACGACGCAACGAGGCGGCCGAGCTCGCGGGCGGCCCCGAGCGCATCGCCCGGCAGCACAAGGCGGGCAAGAAGACCGCCCGCGAGCGCATCGAGCTGCTGGTCGACAAGGGCTCCTTCAACGAGATGGACCGCCTGGTCGTCCACCAGAGCGTGGACTTCGGGATGGACGAGCAGCACATTCCGGGCGACGGGGTGGTCACCGGCTCGGGGCGCATCCATGGCCGGCCGGTCTTCGTGTTCGCGCAGGACTTCACGGTCTGGGGCGGCTCGCTCTCGGAGGCCTACGCGCGGAAGATCTGCAAGATCATGGATCTCGCGATGAAGACGGGCACCCCGATCGTCGGTCTCAACGACTCGGGCGGCGCCCGGATCCAGGAGGGCGTGGTCTCGCTGGCCGGCTACGCCGACATCTTCCTGCGCAATACCCTGGCCTCGGGCGTCGTTCCCCAGATCTCCGCGATCATGGGGCCGTGCGCGGGCGGCGCGGTCTACTCCCCGGCCATCACCGACTTCGTGTTCATGGTCAAGAGCAGCTCGTACATGTTCGTGACCGGACCCGACGTGATCCGGGCGGTGACCCACGAGGAGGTCTCTTTCGAGGAGCTGGGCGGCGCCTCCACCCACGGCTCGACGTCGGGGGTGGCCCACTTCGCCGCGGAGAACGAAGAGGAGTGCCTGGCCCTCATCCGCGAGCTGCTGACCTTCCTGCCCCAGAACAATGCCGAGGATCCGCCGGTCCGGCCCTCGCTGGATCCGGTGGACCGGGTGGACGAGGAGCTGCAGACGGTGGTGCCGGAGCAGCCGAACCGGCCCTACGACATCAAGGACATCGTGCGGCCCGTGCTCGACGACCGGTACTTCTTCGAGGTCCAGGCCGACTTCGCGCCGAACCTGGTCGTCGGCTTCGGGCGGCTCGGGGGCCGCCCGGTGGGCATCGTGGCCAACCAGCCCGCGCACCTGGCCGGGTGCCTCGACATCAACGCCTCGGTCAAGGGCGCGCGCTTCGTGCGCTTCTGCGACTGCTTCAACGTCCCGATCGTGACCTTCGAGGACGTGCCCGGCTTCCTGCCCGGCACCGCCCAGGAGTTCGGCGGCATCATCAAGCACGGGGCGAAGCTGCTCTTCGCCTTCTGCGAGGCCACCGTGCCGAAGCTCACCGTGATCACCCGCAAGGCCTACGGCGGCGCCTACTGCGTGATGTCGTCCAAGCACATCCGGGGCGACGCCAACTTCGCGTTCCCCACCGCCGAGATCGCGGTCATGGGCCCCGACGGGGCGGTCAACATTCTGTACCGCCGCGAGATGGACGGCGCCGCGGACCCCGCCGCGCTCAAGGACGAGAAGGTGCGCGAGTACCGCGAGAAGTTCGCCAACCCCTTCGTGGCCGCGGAGCGCGGCTACATCGACGAGGTCATCGAGCCCCGCGACACGCGCCGGCGGCTCATCCAGGCCCTCGAGGTCCTGCACACCAAGCGCGACAGCAACCCGCCCAAGAAGCACGGGAACATCCCCCTGTGAGGCCGCCGCGATGACGCCGGACGAGCAGGCGCGCTTCGAGCAGGCCCGCCGGGAGTGGGAGGAGCGGACGCTCAAGCCCTCGCTGGCGCGGTCCCCCGAGCGCCCGGCTCCGTTCACGGATTCGAGCGGGGCGCCGGTCGAGCGCCTGCACACGCCCGCGGAGACCGCGGCGGTGGACTACGTCCGGGACCTGGGCTTTCCGGGCGAGTTCCCGTACACCCGCGGGGTGCAGCCCACCATGTACCGCGGGCGGTTCTGGACGATGCGCCAGTACGCGGGCTTCGGCTCGGCGAGCGAGACCAACCAGCGCTTCCGCTACCTCCTCGAGCAGGGGCAGAGCGGGCTGAGCGTGGCCTTCGACCTGCCGACCCAGATGGGCTACGACGCGGATCATGAGGTCGCGCGCAGCGAGGTCGGCAAGGTCGGGGTGGCCATCTCGAGCGTGGAGGACATGGCCGCGCTGTTCGACGCCATCCCGCTCGACCGGGTCTCGACCTCGATGACGATCAACTCCACCGCGTCGATCCTGCTCTGCCTCTACATGGCGGTGGGCGAGCGGCAGGGCGTGCCGTCTCAGAAGCTCTCGGGCACGGTGCAGAACGACATCCTGAAGGAGTACGTCGCCCGCGGCACCTACGTGTACCCGCCCGGCCCCTCGATGCGGCTCATCACCGACACCTTCGCCTTCTGTCGGGAGCGGGTGCCGCGCTGGAACACGATCTCGATCTCGGGCTATCACCTGCGAGAGGCCGGCTCCACCGCGGTCCAGGAGGTGGCCTTCACGCTCGCCAACGGCATCGCCTACGTGACCGCGGCGCAGGAGGCCGGCCTCAAGGTCGACGAGTTCGCGCCGCAGCTCTCGTTCTTCTTCAACGCCCACAACAACCTCCTCGAGGAGGTGGCCAAGTTCCGGGCGGCCCGGCGGCTGTGGGCCCGCATCATGAAGGACCGCTTCGACGCGCGCGACCCGCGCTCGCGGATGCTGCGGTTCCACGCCCAGACCGCGGGCAGCATGCTCACCGCGCAGCAGCCGGAGAACAACATCGTGCGGGTGGCGGTGCAGGCCCTCGCCGCGGTGCTCGGGGGCTGCCAGTCGCTGCACACCAACTCGATGGACGAGGCCCTGTCCCTGCCGAGCGAGGCCGCGGTCCGGCTCGCGCTCCGCACCCAGCAGGTGCTGGCCCACGAGTCCGGGGTGGCCGACATCGTGGACCCGCTCGGGGGCTCCTACTCGATCGAGCGGATGACGAAGCGGATCGAGGAGGAGGCCGAGACCTATATCGCCAAGATCGACGGGCTCGGCGGCTCGGTGCACGCCATTGCGTTCATGCAGCGCGAGATCCAGGAAGCGGCCTACCGCTACCAGCAGGAGGTGGAGGCCAAGCAGCGCGTGGTGGTGGGGGTGAACGAGTTCGTCATGGACGAGCCGCCGCCCGCGAACCTCTTCCAGGTGGACGCCGCGGTGGGGCAGGCTCTCGGCGAGCGCCTCGCGGTGCTGCGCCGCACCCGCGACGCCTCCGCCGCGGCCCGCGCGCTCGAGGCGGTGGACCGGGCCGCGCGGGGCCGCGACAACCTGCTGCCGCACATCCTCACCGCGGTGCGGGCGCAGGTGACGCTCGGCGAGCTCTGCGACACCCTCCGGCGGGTGTTCGGCGTGCACCAGCCGTCGGTGGTCTTCTAGCGATGGGCCGGCTCCGCTGGGCCCAGGTGATCGCGCTGCCCTTATTGCTCGTTCTCCCGCTGGGGGGGCCGGCGGGCGCGGGCACCGCGGACCAGGTCGGTGCGACGTTCGGGCTCCTGATCCAGGACGTGGTCAGCGCATTCCCGCCCGCGGAAGGCCTGGTGGTCGCGGCGGAGGGGGACCGGCTCTTCATCGACCTGACCGAGAAGAGCGGGGTGCAGCCCGGGCAGGAGTACGCGGTGTTCCGCAAGGGCGAGCCGTTCCGGCACCCCATCAACGGCCGGCCCCTGGGCCGGTACGAGGACATCCTGGGGTACGCCCAGATCGTCCGGCTGCATCCGCAGTACACCGAGGCGGTCTTCGTGCCGGCGGAGGGCAAGATGGCGCCCGAGCCCGAGGACGGGGTGCGGATCACCAAGGGCCGGATCCGTGTCGCGGTGGCGCCGGCCACCGATCTGACCAAGGCCAACGCGGACCTGCGGCGGGTGCCGTTCATGCTCGCCCACGCGCTCGAGCAGACCAAGCGGTTCCAGGTCGCCGACCCGACCCTGGTGCAGGAGCACCTGCTCAGCCAGAAGACCCGCAGCGAGGAGCTGCTGGTCAGCCCGGACAAGGCCAAGTCCTCGGGCAAGACCCTGGAGGTCTCGGGCTGGCTGGTCCCGATGCTGATCGAGCGCCGGGGGGTCACCTACCTGGACGTCACCTGGATCTCCGCGGTGACCGGCACGGCGCTCTTCTCCCGGCGGGCGGCCCTGACCCGGTCCGAGAACGCGGCCGAGCAGCGGTTCCCCTGGGAGCCCGTTCCCAGCGACTGAGCCTCCGCCAGGCGAGGGGGGATATGAGGGGGGCTTCTGGTATGCTGTTGGGCGTCATGACGACCTCTCGGCGCGCGCAATGGCTCGTTCTGGCCGGCTTCATCGTGCTCGCGGTCTCGGGCTGCGGTGGCCGCGGCTGGCGCGAGTACGTGGGGCTCGCGGCGCAGAACGACCCGTCGGTCACCCTCCGTCCCGCGGAGCCCAAGTGGCTCCTGATCAAGAACCCCCGCTGCTGCGACATCGCCAGTGAGCCGGAGTACATCTGGGTCGAGGAGGACAAGGTCCCCACGACCGTGAAGTCCTTCATCTTCGGCAAGTCCACCCTGATCGCGCCGCCCGAGGTCGTGGCGAAGTACGGCGCGCCGCCCGGGGGCGGGCGGATCAGCGCCCGGCAGGGTGGGGCCTACAAGGTGGAGAACGTGGTCCCGACCGTCCCGACGGGCCGCAGCGCCGCGGCGGCGGCGGTGTCGAACACCACCCGGACCGACGCGCCCAGCCGGATCGCGACCCAGTCGGCGACGCGCGGCTACGTCGTGTTCGTGGATACCTCCCGCGTCGTCATCGACCTGGCGGCGAGCGACGGGGTCAAGCTCGGCACCGGCGTGAGCGTCCGCCGCGACAAGGTCGCCATCGTCCACCCGATCACCGGCGAGCTGCTCGGCGAGCTCGACGAGGAGGTGGCGTCGGGCCGGGTGGTCGAGGTTCGCGACAAATTCTCGGTCGTCGAGGTGCAGAAGGCGGCCGCGGGGGTGCAGGTTCAGGTCAAGGACCGGGTGGTGCTCCGGTAGCCGGCGCCTCCACCCCTCTCCGGTGAAAGCGCCCACTCCGCTCGAAGCTCTCCTGAAGGATCGCGTCGCGGTCGCCATCGGCCCCGAGCTGGGCGCCGTCGAGGCCGCCATCGGGCGCGAGATCACCTCCCCGGTTCCGCTGATCCACGAGATGGGTGAGTTCATCGCGGGGGCGGGCGGCAAGCGGCTGCGCCCGATGCTCCTGCTCATCGCGGCCCGCCTGGCCGGCTACCAGGGGCCGCGGGCCATCCGGATGGGCTGCGTGGTCGAGCTGCTGCACACCGCCACCCTCATCCACGACGACGTGGTCGATCAGGCGCCGCTGCGCCGCGGGCGCCCGTCCGCCAACGCCCGGTGGGGGGACGACGCCTCGATCCTGGTGGGCGACCACCTCTACTCGAAGTCCTTCGCCCTGATGGTGGAGGACGGCGACCCCGGCATCCTCGAGACGCTCGCCCGCGCGACCGTGTCCATGACCGAGGCCGAGGTGTTCCAGCTCGAGCGGAAGCGCAACGGCTCCACCGGCGAGGCCGACTACCTCCGGATCATCACCCAGAAGACCGCGTCGTTCATGTCGGCTTGCTGCCGAATCGGCGCGCTCCTGGGGCGCGCGAGCCCGGAGCAGGTCGAGGGCCTGACCCGCTACGGGCTCGACATCGGGATCGCCTTCCAGATCAGCGACGACTCGCTCGACTTCATCGCGGACCAGGCGCGGCTCGGCAAGGCGGTCGGCGCCGACCTGAAGGAGGGCAAGCGCACGCTCCCCCTGATCGCCACCATCGAGCGGGCGGGGCCGGCCGATCGGGACCGCATCCACACCCTGCTCAAGCAGCCCGCGCTCACCCTCGACGAGATCGAGGAGATCCGCCGGCTCGTGGTCAAGCACGCCGGCGTGGAGTACGCGCTCGAGCGCGCCCACGAGTACGCCCAGAGCGCCAAGGCCGCGCTCCGCTCCTTCCCGAGCTCGGACGACAAGGAGACGCTGGTCCTGGTCGCGGACTTCGTCGTCGATCGCGACCGCTAGGCCTTGCCGGGGCTGATCACCCTCACCACCGACTTCGGGCTGCGCGATCCCTTCGTGGGGATCATGAAGGGGGTGCTGCTGTCGATCTGCCCGTCGGCCCGGCTGGTGGACCTTACCCACGAGATCCCCGCCCAGGATGTGCTCGCCGGGGGCCTCGCCCTCGAGGCGGCCGCGCCGTTCTTTCCCGCCGGGACGGTGCACCTGGCTGTCGTGGACCCGGGCGTTGGCACCGCGCGCCGGCCCCTCGCGATCCGCGCGGGCGGGTTCTACCTCGTCGGGCCGGACAACGGCCTGTTCACCTTCGCGCTCGAGGGCCGCGGCTGGACGGCGGTGTCGCTGACCGCTCCGGAGTACCGGCTGGCCGAGGTGAGTCGGACCTTTCACGGGCGCGATGTCTTCGCCCCCGCCGCCGCCTATCTGGCCTCGGGGGTCCCGCTCGAGCGCCTCGGCCCGGCGGTGACCGACCCCGAACGTCTCCCCCGCGCCGGCTGCCGGCTCGAGGACGGCGAGCTGGTGGGGGAGGTGCTCGACGCGGACCGCTTCGGCAACCTGCTCACCTCGATCCCGGCCGCGCGGCTCGCGGAGATCACGGGGGCGGGCGGGATCGCGCTGGAGGTGGCGGGGCGTCGCCTCCGCGGGCCGCTGGGCGCCTACGCCGCGGGGAGGGAGGGAGAGCCGGCGGTCATCATCGGCTCGACGGGGTGCCTGGAGATCTTCGTGAAGGGCGGCAGCGCGCTGAACGTTCTGGGAGTCGGCCGCGGCGCGATCGTACGCGTGCGGCGGGCCGGGTGAAGCGGCCGGTCAGGAGCTCGCAGCGGGCTTGGTCGTGCTCGCGGCGGGCTTGGGCGAGGAGGAAGGGGAGCTGCTGCCGCCGTCCGTGCTAGACTTGCTCTCCGATGACGTCGCCGGCTTGGATTCGGCGCTGCCGCCATCTCCCTTCGAGGCCGATTCTTTCCCCGCCGAGGCCGTCGACGACTCCTTCGCCTTCTTCCGCGACTCGGACGGGTAGTCGGTGACGTACCAGCCTTCGCCCTTCAGGATGAACGGCGCGGCCGACAGCAGCCGGTGGATCGGCCCCCCGCAGACGTCGCAGGTCACGAGCGCCGGCTCCGTGATGCGCTGCTTCACCTCGAAGACACGCGGGCAGCGCGGGCACTCGTATTCGTAGGTTGGCATGAAACAAAGGAATACATGGCGATGATGAGGGTGTCAAGGAGCGCGTCGGCGCTGGTCCTGTGCGTGGCCGCGCTGCTGTCCGCGTGCGCGACGACGACTCCCAACGACGAGATTCGCACGCTCGAGGCACGCGCGGCCTACGAGGCGGGGGTCAAGAGCATCGCGGAGGGGCGAATCTCGCTCGGCCTGTCCTCGCTCCGGCAGGCGGTCGAGATCGAGCCCCGCAATGCGCTCTACCACAACGCGGTCGGCGCGGTGTTGCTCAACATCGGCCGGCACGTGGATGCGCAGGCCGAGTTCCAGAAGGCGGTGGAGTTGGATCCGACGTACGCCGACGCGTACCACAACCTGGGCTCCGCGTACGCCGAGCAGGCCAAGTGGGAAGACGCGATCGTCGCCTACCGCCGCGCCCTCGCCCAGACGATCTACAACCGGCCGGAGGCCACCTACAACAACCTCGGCTACGCCTACTGGGCGCTCGACCGCCGCAAGGAGGCCGAGGAGGCGTTCCGGGCGGCGCTCCAGCTCGACTCCCGGCTCGTGCCGTCGCATTTCTGGCTAGGGGTGCTGCTCCAGAAGGAAGGGCGGCAGGCGGAGGCCACCGCCCACCTGCGGGCGGCCCGGGACCTGGAACCGGCTTCCCTGCTCGGAAAGCGGGCAGATGAGGTGCTGAAAGTGATGGGACAGTAGCCTAAGTATCTGTTTTCTTTGTCGGTAATATCCTGTTTCCCTACCGGCTTTTTCCTTGACCCGCAAACTGGGTTCGCGGTAAAAAGGTCAAGCATTTTCCTATTCTTTCTCCCAGGGAGGTGACAAGGGAAAACACTCGTTTCTCCAGAAGTGCCGTCGTCGCGCGTACCGCGGGAAGTCAGGAAGCACACGCTGCAGGAATGCACGTCATCCACCTGATTGAGGAGAAGTCTCAATGAAAAGGACGAGTCTTGCCGTCCTGATGCTCGCCTTGGCCCTCGTGGCCCTGGCGGCGCCGATGGCATCCGCCCAGCCGGTCGCCCCGAAGGTGACCATCAACGGCCTCATCGACAACGTCACCTCGTATTCCCAGAACATCAGCAACTACAACGGTGGCCTGTTCAACCGTAAAGACAGCATGTGGTACTACCGCACCCGCGGTCGCTTCGACATCATTGGCGAAGTCGGCAAGGCCAAGGGTGTCCTCGGCCTCGAGCTCGACCACGTGTTCGGTCAGGCCGGGTCGAACGACTCGACGATCGTGAGCGCCAGTGCGGCCGCCACCACGCCGGTGCAGACCGGCTTCGGCACGGACGGCAGTTTCGACCTCAACACGGACTCTCGCGGCATCATCGAGGTCAAGTGGCTGTACGTCGAGTTCCCGATGCCGCTGATCCCGGTGCCCACCACGGCTCGCCTGGGCGCTCAGCCCTTCGGCGCGCTGGCCAACTACAAGCTGGCCGTCTACGCCACGGGCGACTTCCCCGGCGTGAGCATCACCAGCCAGATCACCCCGAACTTCAAGTTCGTGGGCACCTACGTCCAGGTCGAGGAGAACCTGACCGGGACGAACACCAGGACCGGCCTCGCGGGCACGGCCGGCATCCTCAGCACGCAGGTTCGTGGCGATGACTTCGCCTACATCCTGGCTCCCGAGATCACCCCGTTCAAGGGCCTGGACATCAAGCCGATGTTCTCGATGTTCTACGCTCAGGGCACCACGAACGGCAGCGCCCGCGCCGGCCGCGGCGGGCTCAACACCACCACCGCGTACGCCCCGACCGGCGACGTTCGCGGCGGGGTCAACGAGTACCGCTACACGGTGGGCATCGATTCACGGCTCCGGATGGGGCCGTTCTCTCTCGATCCGACCGTCCTGTACCAGTTCGGCAACAAGGCGGTCATCGCGCCAGCTTCGTTCGCGTCGAGCGGCTCCGTCACGGGTCGGAAGTACTACCCCGACATGAACGCCTGGCTGGTCGATGTGCGCGGTGGGTTCCAGCTCGGGCCGCTCCTCCTGGAGGCCCTGGCTGCCTACAGCACTGGTAACACCGCTCGAAACAACACGCTCGGGACCGTCCGCTACTTCCAGCCGCTGACGACGGACACGGGCTACCAGGCCGACTGGGGTTCCTCGATCACCGCCCTGGGCATCGACTACCTCAACGCCTGGAACGAAGCCGCTGGCCGGATCGCATACCCCGGCAACCAGATCGGCTGGGACAAGTACGGCCGTATCCAGTTCGGCGCGAAGGCCACGTACGCGATCACCCCGGATCTCAGCATCATGGGTGGTGCGAACGTTCACTGGGCCGCCGAGAAGATCGATCGCAACGGCAGCCCGACCGCAGGTGCGGGCATCACGCCGGTGTTCGCGGGTGCCGCCCCGCGTGAGAACAAGCGCTACGTCGGTACCGAGCTGATGGCCCTGATCACCTGGCGGTTCGCGCCCGGGTTGGTCTGGGACAACCAGTTCGGCTACATGTTCATGGGCGAGGCGCTGGACGGGGTGACCGATCCCACGCTT
>DATFGS010000499.1:0-1058 GCA_035249225.1 Candidatus Methylomirabilota bacterium
CGAGATCCTCCACGTGGGCCGGCCGGAGCGGCAGGATCTCATCCGCGCCGTCGACGAGATCTACCGGAGCGACCTCATCCGGGAGCTCCAGGAGGAGCGCGGCCTCGGGACGCGCCAGATCGACCCGCTGCGCCTCTCGCGTGCGATCGCGGACGCCGCGGCCCACTTCGAGGAGCGCGATCCCGAGCGCGTGGAGCGGCTGTGGACCGCGGTGCAGAAGTACCGCGCGATGCTCGCCGCCTATAGCGTACGGGACCAGGCGGTGCGCGCCCGCGCCCAGCGTCCGCCCGCGCGGGCCCGGCTGCGGCACTCCTGGGAGGCTTCGGTCGGCCTCCCCTTCTTCGCCTACGGCCTGGTAGTCAACGGCCTGCCCTATCTGCTGCCGCGCTGGCTCGCCCGCCGCACCGCCCGCAAGGAGACGGACTACGCGACGACCCGCCTGCTGGCCAGCGTCGTGGCGTTCCCGCTCTTCTGGGCGGTCGAGACCTGGATCGTGTGGTGGCTGCTGGGGCCGGCGTGGGCGGCGGGCTTCGCGCTGTCGCTGCCGCTGAGCGGGCTCCTCGCCTACCGCTACCTCGGGGGGGTGGGCCGGCTGCGGCACCAGCTCCGCTTCGGGGTCCTGTCCTTCACCCACCGGCAGTCCGCCACCCGGCTCCTCGCGGAGCGGAAGGCCCTGGTGGCCGAGCTGGAGCGGGCCAAGGACGACTACCTGGCCGCCACGCGGGGGAGCAGCTTTTGACCATCCATCGGCTGGAGGAGCTCTCCACGCGGCAGCTCGACGGGCTCGATCGGACACGCACGGTGGTGATCCTCACCGTGAGCCCGCTCGAGACGCACGGCCCGCACCTGCCGCTGGGGGTCGACGCCTTCACGGCGCGTCACTTCAGCGAGTCCATTGCGGAGCGCCTGGTCGTGGGCCGGCCGGGCTGGTCGGTGGTGCTGGCGCCCACGCTCCACCTGGGCTCCTTCACGTTCGACTCGGTGGGCACGGTGCCCGTCCGCCAGCGGGCGGTGCGCGACGTGGTGGTGGACTACGGCTCGGCGCTCGGCCGCGCCGG
>DATFGS010000500.1:0-1642 GCA_035249225.1 Candidatus Methylomirabilota bacterium
GGGTCGTGGTCAGAGCGACCGTCTTGCGAGTCAAGTGAGTTGCCATGGCCGGTGATCGCGGAGGATGGCGTTCAAGATGGTGAGCAGTTTGCGCATGGCCGCGGTGAGGGCGACTTTGGCGGGGTGCCCGTTAGCGCGCAAGCGTCGATAGAAGGCGCCGATGATGGGATTGCGGCGGATGGCGCTGACGGTGGCCATGTACAGCACCCGGCGGACGGCCGCGCGGCCCCCGCTGACGGTGCGTCGACCCCGGAGCGTCCCGCTGTCGCGGTTGACCGGAGCGACGCCCACCAGGGCGGCGAGCTGGCGCCGCGGAAGCCGACCGAGTTCGGGGAGGTCGGCCAGCAGGGTGAAGGCGGTGACGGGACCAATGCCCGGAACCGAGCGCAGGAGGTTCTCGGTCTCGCGCCAAATCGGCGTGGCGCGGATCGTCTGGCGCAGCTCCCGCTCGAGGTCGGCCAGCGCCTGGTCGAGCCACTGGAGGTGGGCCGCGAGTTGCTGCTGCACCTGCGGCTCGCGCACGAGCCGGCACCGGTTCATCTCCGCGCCGTACATGTCGACGAGTTGGCGGCGGCGCGTGACCAGCTCGCCGAGCGTGCGCGCTTGCTCATCCGGGAGGGGGCGCACGGCCGGGCGCACGGCCTCGGCAAAGGCCGCGATCACGCGGGCGTCGAGGACATCGGTCTTCGCGAGCTGCCCGGTGGCGCGCGCGAAGGCCCGAATCTGCCGCGGATTGATCACCGCGACCGGGAGGCCGGCACTCGCCCGGGCGGCCGCGACGGGGACTTCGTAGCCCCCGGTCGCTTCGAGCGCCACCAGGGAGGCGCCCAGCCGGGCCACGCGCGCTACGAGCCCGGCCACGCCCCCCTCGTTATGCGGCACGCGGAAGGCCTCGCCCGTGGGGCGGACGTGGACGTCGAGGGCATCTTTCGACACATCGATCCCGACGAAGAGGGGCTGTTCCATAACCCGTCCTTGTGAATGCGGGCTCGCGAGGCCCCAGCGACCGTTCGGGTTGAGGATGGAACGAGTGGACGGGGCCCCTCGCTCTGACGCGGTCTTCGCAGACCTGGGCCCCCCCGGGCTCCCGCCCACTCCTACATCGGGAAGCTTACGCCTCCCCTGAGACCCAGAGATACAAGGCCCCCCGCCACCCCCCGCGCCGCCCCGCCCCTCGCCCCGCCGCGAAAGCCGAGGCGCGTCGCGGAGGAGAAGCTAGCGAACGACCGACCCCGCCTGCGTCCCCGCCATCGTCGAAGGCTCCGCGTGCTCCGGCTCCGGCGCCTTCGGGGGCAGGTTCCGCTCGATCAGGCGCCACTGCCGCACCGCGAGCAGGCACTTCGAGAACGCCACCTCGCCGCGCGCGTCGCCCTCACGCTGGATGTCGACCTTGCCGGTGCTGAGGTCGACGCCGCGCACCTGCGCGTCGAAGCTGGGTGAGCTGTGACGCGCGTACTGCACGCACGTGGCGACGTCCGCGCGCGATTGCTCCGCGTACTCGGGCGGCCACTCGAATCCGCACGTCAGGAGAACGGTACCGGTGAGAGTGCTGCCGAGAACGATGGCCCGGATCATGGCTCGCTCCTTCGCGCCCCGGAAGGGAGCAAGGAGCGGGCCACTGGACCACAGGACGGAGAATCAG
>DATFGS010000501.1:0-3609 GCA_035249225.1 Candidatus Methylomirabilota bacterium
AGGCGAACGTGAAGATGAAGCTGTTGACCACCGCGCGCTGGAAGAAGCCGTCGTAGGTGAGGCGGACGTAGTTCTCGAGCCCCACGAAGACCGGCGGCATGCCCACGTACTTGCGGGTCAGGCTGAGGTACACCGCGTAGCCGAAGGGATAGGCCACCAGCGCCAGCACGAGCACCACGATGGGCGCGACGAAGAGGAAGCCCATCCGGTAGTCGGGCCCGAAGACCTGCCTCAGCGTGGCCTCGAGTCGGACCCGCGGCTTCGGAGCCGCTTCGGGGAGGAAGCCACCCCTCGCCCCGACCCTCTCCCCCGAGGGGAGAGGGGAGGGCGAGGGGGCTACGGTTGCCATGTCTAGGCCTTGCCGCGGATCTTGTAGATCTCCTCGATCCGCGCGTGCGCCTCCTTCAGCGCCGCTTCGGCCGAGAGACCGCCCACCACCACGCGGCCCGCCATGTCGGTGAGGATCTTCTGCCCTTGCACCTCGGCGGCGGCGGCCGTCATGGGGCCGGGATAGCCGAGGTTGACGCTCCGGAGGATGTTCTGCATCATCGCCTCGAAGTTCGGATCGGACTTCCAGTACGGGTTGTCGGCGCGGCCCTTGTAGACCGGGCCGGCCTGGCCCACCGAGACCTGCATGTACTCGGCGAAGCGCTTCTCGTCCTCGAGGTAGCGGACGAGGTCCTCGCACAGGTCCGCCTTCTGCGTCTTCTGGAAGATCGCCCAGTTGTAGCAGGACGAGCCCACGAACGACCCGGCGGGGCCGCCGGGGGTGAGCACGCAGAGCGTCTTCGCGGCGAGCTCGTGCTTCTTGGAGACCATCGCGAAGTAGAGGCTGGCGCCGTTGTTGGTGGTCACCAGCTTGCCCGCCATGTAGGACTCGTTGTTCGACACGTCGGTCCAGCCCATGACGCCCGGCGGCTGGATGCCGTGCTTCTTGATGGTGTCCACCGCGAACTGCAGCGCCTGGGTGTTCTGCTTGAGGAAGGCGGTGCCGAGGGCGGGCTTGCCGTCCTTGTCCCACACGCCCCCGCCGTAGTCCCAGAGGATATTGGACATGAACCCGTCGCCGTCGTCGGAGCGGTTCAGGGTCTGGCCGAAGCCGTACAGATCCTTGCCGGGGTCCTGCGCCTTCTTGGCGAACTCGACCACGTCCGGGTCGTAAACCTTCGGGACCTTGAGCCCCTTGGCCTCCATGATGTCCTTGCGGATGAAGAACACCGTGGTCATCGAGTAGCGCGCGACCCCGACGAACTTGCCGTCGGCCTTCATGGCGCGCTCCGCGAAGGGCAGGAGTCCGCCCTTGCTCGTCGCGATGTCTCCCGCCAGCTTGCTCACGTCGCGCAACGCCGCCTTGTACCGCATCGGCCCGTAGATGTTCATCTCGCCGAGGTCGGGGGGGTTGCCCGCCTCGATGGCGGCCACGTACTTCTGCTCGCGGTCGCCGAAGGTGCCCCAGTCCATCTCGACGTCGACGTTCTTGTCCTTGGCCCAGGTTTCGACCTGCTTGGCGAGGACATCATTCCCCGCGGTGACGAAGCTCTTGAAGAGCCAGACGCGCAGCTTGGTCTTCGCCTGGGCCGGGGCCATGCCACGCAGCGCGTGCAGCCCCGCCGCGGTGCCTCCGGTGATGACCGCCGCCTTGCGAAGGAACTCACGACGGGCGATGAGACCTGCGTCGAGCTGCTCGGCCAGATGCTTGAGGCGGGTGTCCATGAGGGCTCCTCCTTTGGAGCGAGGGGGGGCGAGGCAGGGGTTAGCTGGATGTTACCCCGCCGCCGGGCCGCGGGCAAGCAAACGGTTCGCGGAGCGAGCGATCGCGGCCGCGTCCACGCCGTAGTGGCGGTAGAGATCGCCCCGCGAGCCCGACTGGCCGAAGTGATCCACCCCGAGCGGGATCTGCGGCACCCCGAGCGCGCCGCCCAGGAACGCCAGACCGTGGGAGTGGCCGTCGAGGACCGACACCACCGGCACCCCTTCCTCCTCCGCGGACACGAGCTCGAGTACGTACGGGCACGTAGTCCGCAGCCCCCGATGCAGCAGATCGGGGCTGGTGACCACGAACACGTTGGCGTGGACACCGTCGGCCGCGAGGGCCCGGCTCGCGGCCACCGCCTCGGGCACCATCACCCCTGCCGCGAAGATGTGCACCGCGTCGCCCTCCCGGTCGTAGCCGGGCCGCTCCCGCGCGTCGACCAGGCGGTAGCCGCCCCGGAGCACCGCGTCACGCTGGGCGGGCGAGGGCGTGGGCGCGAGCGCCTGCTCGATGGGCTTGGTGGACAGGCGCAGGTAGAGGCTCTCGGCGGCTTCATCACGGTTGATCAATCGGCGGAGGGCCTCGAGCAGGATCCACTCGACCTCCTGCGCGAACGCGGGCTCGTAGTAGGTGATGGCCGGCAGCGCGATGCCGATGCCCGGGGTGATCACCGACTGGTGCGCGCCGCCCTCCGGGGAGAGGCTCACCCCCGACGGGGTGGCGGCCACGATGAAGCGCCCGCCCGCGTAGAGGGCGTGGTAGAGCGCGTCGAGCCCGCGCGTGACGAACGGATCGTAGAGCGTGCCGATCGGTAGCAGCGTCGTCCCGGACAGCTCGGCGGTGAGACCGAAGGCGCCCAGCGCGAGAAACAGGTTGTGCTCGGCGATGCCGAGCTCGACATGCTGGCCCGCCGGCGACTCCTTCCACTGCACCGCCTGCGGGCCCTCCGCGGTGAAGCCGGGCTTGGCGCGCGGGAAGTACACGCCCTTGCGGTTGATCCACCCCGCGAGATGCGTGGTCACCGACACGTCGGCGGAGAGCGTGACCACCCGGTCGCCGACCGGCAGGCGGCTCAGCCGGCCTAGGATCCGGCCGAAGGCTTCCTGCGTCGAGCTCTGCGGCGGGTAGGATTCCTCGAGCGCGTCCGGCACATCGAGGGCCGCGTCGCGGCGAGACGCCGGGGGCGCGTACGGCGCGGGCGCGCGGCGGATCAGCTCCGCCTCGGCGCTGCCCGGCGCGAAGCCGGCCCACTCCTCCCCGGCCGCCACGCCGAGCCGCGCGCGCATCTCCTCGACCTGCCCCGGGGTGAGCAGCGCGCTGTGGTTCATGGGATCGCCGCCGAAGGGATAGCCCCAGCCCTTGATGGTGTCGGCCAGGATGACGCAGGGCCCGCTCCGCTTCCGGCCCGCTTCCCCGTAGGCCTCGAGAATCGCCGCGAGGTCGTGCCCGCCCACGTCGGCCACGAGGGCGGCCACCGCGTCGTCGGAGACGTCGGCGAGGAGCCGGTCCACCGCGGGGTCGATCTCCCCCGCCGCGGTGACGATCACCGCCTTGCGCGCGCCCGCGGCCGGCAGGCGCAGCAGCGACTGGTACTCCGCGTTGCCCATCCCCTCGAGCCGCGCGCGCAGCCGCTCGCCCCCGGGGCGGCCGAAGAGCGCGTGCAGCCGCGACCCCCAGCGCAGCTCGATGACGTGCCAGCCCGCGCCGCGGAACCACTCGCGGAGCTGCGCGCGGCGCGCGTCGGGCACGATGCGGTCGAGGCTCTGGCGGTTGAAGTCGACGATCCACAGGAGATTGTCGAGCTCGCGCACCGCCTCCTCGAGCAGGGCCTCCCACACGTTGCCCTCGTCGAGCTC
>DATFGS010000502.1:0-1717 GCA_035249225.1 Candidatus Methylomirabilota bacterium
TTTCCCGTATCTGCGCGACCCGGCCACGCTCTCGCGTCCGTGGGTGCGTCCGGGCACGCCCGGGCTCGAGCATCGGATCGGCGGCCTCGAGAAGCAGGACGTGACCGGCAACATCTCCTACGAGCCGGACAACCACGACCACATGGTGCGCACGCGCGCGGAGAAGGTGCGCCGCGTGGCCCAGGAGATCCCGCCGACCACGATCAACGGGCTGCCCGAGGGCGACGTGCTGGTGGTCGGCTGGGGCGGGACCTACGGCGCCATCACCGCCGCGGTGGAGGAGGCGCAGACCGAGGGCAAGTCGGTGGCCGCGGTGCACCTGCGTTACCTGAATCCGCTGCCGCCGGACCTCGGGCACATCCTCCGGCAGTACCGGCGGATCCTCGTGCCGGAGATCAACAGCGGGCAGCTCGTCCGGATCCTCCGGGCGGAGTACCTCGTGGACGCGGTGGGCTTCAACCGCGTGCGCGGCCTGCCGCTCGCGAGCCAGGAGATCTACGAAGCCATCAACCAACTGCTGGAGGCCAAGCGGTGAGTTCCGTCACGGGAGTGCCCGGCGCGACCCCGAAGTACACCAAGAAGGATTTCGAGTCCGACCAGGACGTGCGGTGGTGCCCCGGCTGCGGGGACTACGCGATCCTGAGCGCGGTGCAGAAGATGATGCCCGACCTGGGCATCCCCAAGGAAGACATCGTGTTCATCTCCGGGATCGGTTGCTCGAGCCGGTTCCCGTACTACATGAACACGTACGGCTTCCACACCATCCACGGGCGGGCGCCCGCGGTCGCCACCGGGCTCAAGCTGGCGCGGCCGGAGCTGAAGATCTTCGTCGTCACGGGTGACGGCGACGGCCTCAGCATCGGCGGCAACCACCTGCTGCACGTGCTGCGGCGGAACGTGGACGTGACGATCCTGCTCTTCAACAACCGGATCTACGGCCTCACCAAGGGCCAGTACTCGCCGACCAGCGAGCTCGGCAAGGTGACCAAGTCCACCCCGGTGGGCTCGGCGGACCGGCCGCTCAGCCCGTGCGCATTCGCGCTGGCCGCGGGGGCCACCTTCGTGGCCCGCACGGTGGACCGCAACATCGCCCACATGGAGGAGACGCTCAAGCGCGCCTCCGCCCACAAGGGCGCGGCCTTCGTCGAGATCCTGCAGAACTGCAACGTCTACAACGACATGGCCTGGGGCGTGCTCTACGACCGCGAGTCGAAGGCCTTGCACGAGCTGCGCCTCGAGCACGGCAAGCCGCTGGTCTTCGGCCCGCCCGCCGACCGCCGCGGCCTCGTGCTGGAAGGCGTCAAGCCGAAGGTGGTCAAGGTGGCCGACGTGCCCGCGAGCTCGCTGTGGGTTCACGACGAGACCGACGGCGGCACCGCGCTGGTGCTGGCGCAGCTCTGGGCCCCCGCGTACCCGATCCCCCTCGGGGTGCTCGCGAGCCGGCCCGGCGACACCACCTACGAGGACATCCTGATCCAGCAGGAGCAGAAGGCGGTCTCCGACCGGGGCCCCGGCGACATCGCCAAGCTGCTCATGTCGGGCGACACCTGGAAGATCGGCTGATCCCGGGCCGACCCCAGGGGCTCCCACCGGGGCCTCGTGACCGCACGCAGATCGCCGGCCCTCATCGTGGGGGCCGGTGGTATTTTGTCAGCCTGAGACGCCCCCCATGCCCCTGACTCCCCAGCTCCGCCGCGCGCTCGAGGACATCGTCGGT
>DATFGS010000503.1:0-6766 GCA_035249225.1 Candidatus Methylomirabilota bacterium
CCTGCGCGCCATAGCGCGCGTGGCCGAGCGCCGTCGTCATCAGGGTGTCGAACGCCGCGGCGATCTCGACGATCCCGAACCGTGGCTGGTTCGCCGAGAACGAGAACCCGTAGCCGGGCAGCGACGGCGCGATCACGGTGAAGGCGTCGGCGGGGTCGCCGCCGAAGCGCGCGGGATCGGTGAGCATCGGGATGATCTTGTGGAACTCCCACACCGAGCCGGGCCAGCCGTGGGAGAGCAGCAGGGGCAGCGGGCGGGGCCCGCGGCCCTCCTCGTGGATGAAGTGGACGTCGATGCCGCCGACCGGCGCGCTGAACTGGCGGAACCCGTTCAGCTTCGCCTCGTGCGCGCGCCAGTCGTAGCGGTCCTTCCAGTACGCGACCAGCTCTTTCATATAGGCCAGGCTCGTGCCGAACGCCCACTCGGCGCCGGGGGCCTGGTCGGGCCAGCGGACGCGGCCGAGGCGCTCGCGCAGATCGGCGAGGGTCGCCTCGGGCACCTCGATGCGGAAGGGCCTGGGCGGCATCAGAACACCGGCCGCTCGATGTAGGCGCCCCAGACGGTGCGGAGCCGCGCCACGATCTCGCCCATCGTCGCGCGCGCCTTCACGAGCTCGATCGTCGCCGGCATGATGTTGGTCGCGGGCTCGCGCGCCTCGCGCTCGAGCCGGTCCATCAGCCGGTCTACGAGGGCCTGGTCGCGCCGGCGGCGCACTTCTTTGAGCCGGCCGATCTGGCGCGCCTCCACCGCGGGGTCCACCTTGTGGATGGGCAGGGGCGGCGGCTCGGACGGCTCCGCCATGACGTTGACGCCGATGACCGGCTGCTCCCCCGCCGCCTTGCGTCGGGCGAAGTCGTAGGCGGAGTCGGCGATCTCGTGCTGGAAGAAGCCCTCCTCGATGGCCTTGATGGTGCCGCCCATCGCGTCCACCTTGGCCAGGATGCGCAGCACCTCGGCCTCCACGCGGTTGGTCAGGGCCTCCACGTAGTAGGACCCGCCGAGCGGATCCACCACCTGCGGCACGCGCGTCTCCAGCGCGATGATCTGCTGGGTACGCAGCGCGACCTTCATCGCCTCCTCGGAGGGGATCGCGTAGGCCTCGTCCATGCCGTTGGTGTGCAGCGACTGGGCCCCGCCCAGCACCGCGGAGAGCGCCTGGAACGCGGTGCGGATGATGTTGTTGAGCGGCTGCGCCTTGGTCAGGGTGGCCGCCGCGGTCTGGCAGTGGAAGCGCAGGCGCATCGACTCGGCCTTCGTCGCCCCGAAGCGCTCCTTCATGAGCCGGGCGTAGATGCGCCGGGCCGCGCGGAACTTGGCCACCTCCTCGAAGAAGTCGGCCTGGGCCACGAAGTAGAAGGCGAGACGCGGCGCGAACTCGTCGACGGGCACCCCCGCGCGCGTCACCTCCTCCACGTAGGCGATCGCGTTCGCCATCGTGAAGGCCAGCTCCTGCACCGAGGTCGCCCCCGCCTCCGAGATGTGATAGCCGCTGATGTTGATCGGGTTGTAGCGGGCGAGGTTCCGCGCGCTCCACACGATCATGTCGCGCATGACCCGCATCGAGGGGCGGATCGGGAAGATCCACTCCTTCTGGGCGATGTACTCCTTCAGGATGTCGGCCTGCACGGTGCCGGAGAGCTTGTTCAGGTCGAAGCCGCGCGATTCCGCGAGCGCCACGTACATCGCGAGCAGGATCCACGCGCTCGGGTTGATCGTCATCGAGACCGAGATGCGCTCGAGGTCGATGCCCGCGAAGAGCGCGTCCATGTCGTCGAGGGTGTCGATGGCCACCCCCTCGCGGCCGACCTCGCCCAGCGAGCGCGGGTCGTCGGAGTCGTAGCCCATCAGGGTCGGCATGTCGAAGTCCACGCTGAGCCCGGTCTGCCCCTGCTCGATCAGGTAGCGGAAGCGCCCGTTGGTGTCCTCCCCGGTGCCGAAGCCCGCGATCTGCCGCATCGTCCAGTTGCGGCCGCGGTACATGGTGGGATACGGCCCGCGCGTGTAGGGGAAGCGGCCGGGCAGGCCGATGTTGTCGTCGGGCGCGTCCGCGATGTCCTCCGGGGTGTACAGACGCTGGGTGGGCAGCCCGGAGCCGGTGCGATAGTCGGCGCGCGCCTCCGGCTGCCGGGCGATGAACTCGGCCAGCTCCTTGGCTTCCCACGCGGCCTTCTCGGCGGCCGCGCGCCTGAGCGCTTCGGGATCAAACATGGTCGTTGTCTCCGGCCTGCAAGGCCTTGCGATAGAGATCTCGATCGTCGATCACGCGCCTGGCTTTGAACTCGGTGCGGGGGAGCGTGCCTTCCGGCACCAGGTCGACGAGCGGGTGCACGCCGAGGCGCGCGCGCAGGCGCTCGCGCATGAGCGCGCGGAGGGCGTCGAGCCGGGCCCCGTGGCCCGCGGTGTACTCCGCGCGCACCAGCAGCTCGTCCATGGTCTCGCGGCGGGAGACGATCACCCGGAACTCCCCGCCGAAGCCCTCGATGGCCCGCAGGGTATCCTCGATGGCGCTCGGGTAGATGTTCTCGCCGCGCACGATGATCATGTCGTCGAAGCGGCCGTAGAGCCCGTCCGGCAGCCGCGGGTAGGTCCGCCCGCAGGGGCACGGGGCATCCACCCACCGCGCGCGATCGCCCGAGACCAGCCGGATCATCGGCTGAGACGTCCGCTCGAGGTGAGTGTACACGGGCGTGCCCTCGGCGCCGTAGGGCAGGGGACGGAACGTCTCCGGATCGCAGACCTGCGTGTAGACGAGATCCTGCCAGAGGTGCATGCCGGTGCGGTGGCGGCACTCGCCGTTGGTCATCCACGGCGACATCTCGGCCATGCTGCCCATGTCCACGCAGATGCCGCCGAAGGTCTGCTCGATCAGCGCGCGGGTCGCGGGAATGCCCGCGCCCGGCTCGCCGGAGAAGAAGAGGATGCGGAAGCCCAGGCCCGCCGGGTCGATCCCCTCGCGGCGCGCGGTCTCCGCGAAGTGCAGCGCGTAGGACGGCGTGCCGTAGAACGCGGACGGCCGGAGATCGCGGGCCCACTGCACGGCCCCGAGCGTCTGGCCCTGCGCACCCGCCCCGAAGGGGAACACGGTGGCGCCGAGCCGCTCGCCGCCCGCGAGCGCGCCCCACGAGCCCAGGTAGAGGCTGAAGAACGAGCAGATCAGGATGCGGTCGCCCGGCCGGATGCCCGCGCCCCAGAGGATGCGCGCGTGGGCCTCCGCGATGCGGCCCCAGTCGTCCGCCCCGATGCCGAAGACGGTGGGCCGGCCGGTGGTGCCGCTGGTGCCGTGGATGCGCGCCACCTCCGCGGGCTCGATGCAGAGGTAGTCGCCGAAGGGCGGCGCGGCCGCCTGCGCGGCGCGCAGCTCCGCCTTCTGCACCACCGGGAAGCGCGCGAGGTCGTCGAGGCTCTCGAGCGTCGCCGGGGAGACGCCCGCCTCCTGCCAGCGGCGCCGGTAGAACGCGCTCCGCTCCCACGCGTGACGCACCTGCCGGGTGAGCTTGGCGAAGATCAGCGCGTCGCGGGCGGCGGGATCCGCGCACTCGACCTCGGGGAGCCAGTGCTCGGCGGACGGCGCGGGCCGGTAGGCGGGATCGTAGCGCGGCGGCCAGACCGTCAGGTCCACGCCGCGCGTCCGGGCGAGCGCGGCCGGGTCCAGGCGCGGCACCGGGTCAGCCGGTCGGCCGGGCCGCCACGAGGTCGCGGATGCGGGCGACGATCGTGTCGGGCGGGGTGTCCTGCAGGAGGACTTCGGCCACGCCCATGTCGCGCAGCACCGGCACGTCCTCGTCCGGGATCACTCCGCCCGCCACCAGCAGGATGTCCTCCGCGCGCGCCCCGCGCATCAGCTCGAGCACGCGCGGGAAGAGCGTGAGGTGGGCGCCGGAGAGGATGCTGATGCCGAGCACGTCCACGTCCTCCTGCACCGCGGCCGCCACCACTTCCTCGGGCGTGCGGTGCAGCCCGGTGTAGACGACCTCCATGCCCGCGTCGCGCAGGCAGCGGGCCACGATCTTCGCGCCGCGGTCGTGCCCGTCGAGGCCGACCTTGGCGACCAGCACGCGGATGGGGCGCTCGGTCATGACGGGAGCGGTCGGGGCCGGGCGCGGCTAGCGGCGGGAGCGGCCGCCCGGCGCGATCGAGGGGCCGGCCGGGGCGCCGTCGGCCACGCCGTCGAGCACCTCGCGCACCTTGAGCGCGAGCGCGTTCGGGGTGAACGGCTTGGAGAGAAACGCGATGCCCGAGGCCAGCACGCCGTGCCTGACGATGGCGTCATCCGTGTAGCCGGACATATACAGCACCTTCATCTCCGGGCGCAAGGTCGCCAGCCGCTGCGCCAGCTCGCGGCCGCTCATCTGCGGCATCACCACGTCGGTCACCAGCAGGTGGATGGGTCCCGCGTGCCGGTTGCTGATCTCGAGGGCGTCGGCCCCCTGGCGCGCCTCGAGCACGACGTACCCGCTCATCTCGAGGATCTCCCGCACCACCGCCCGCACGCGCTGGGCGTCCTCCACGAGCAGGATCGTCTCGCCGCGCCCGGGGGTGAGGACCGCCTCGAGGGAGGCGCCCGGCCGCGCGGCCGGGGGGTCCGCGGCGGCCCGCTCCGCGGGCGCGACCGGGGCGGCCACCCGCGGGAGATAGACGGTGAACGTGGAGCCGCGGCCCGGCTCGCTCTCGACCCGGATGTGGCCCCCGCTCTGCTTCACGGTGCCGTACACGGTGGAGAGGCCGAGCCCGGTCCCCTTGCCCTGCTCCTTGGTGGTGAAGAACGGCTCGAACAGGTGCGAGCGCGTCTCCGCGTCCATGCCCACCCCGGTGTCGCCCACCTCGAGCAGGACGTAGGGGCCGGGCCGGGCGTCGCTCAGCCGCGCGGCGGCCGCCTCGTCCAGGTCCACGTTGGCGATGCGCACGGTGAGCCGCCCGCCGTCGGGCATCGCGTCGCGCGCGTTCACGCAGAGGTTCAGGATCATCTGCTCCATCTGGCCGGGGTCGGCCTTGACCCCGCCCAGGTCGGGCGCGGTCACCGTGACGAGGTTGATCGTCTCGCCGAGGAGCCGCTGGAGCATCGCGTGGATGCTCGCCACGATGCCGTTGAGATCCACGAGGCGCGGGGCCATCACCTGCTTGCGGCTGAAGGCGAGGAGCTGGCGGGTGAGGGTGGCCGCCTGGTCGGCCGCGTCGCGGATGCCCTCCGCGTTGCGGCGCAGGGAGTGGCCGGGGGCGAGCCGGCGCAGCATCAGGTCGCTGTCGCCCCGGATGACCATGAGCAGGTTGTTGAAGTCGTGCGCGATGCCGCCGGCCAGCTTGCCGACCGCGTCCATCTTCTGGGCCTGGCGGAGCTGCTCCTCGCTCTGGTGGAGCGCGCGCTCCGAGCGCTTCAGCTCGGTGAGGTCCACCGTGAGGCCGCGCAGGGTGACCGGCCGGCCGTCGGGGTCGCGCACCACGTGGACGATGTCGCGCAGCCACACCTCCCGGCCGTCGGCCGCGATCGCGCGGTACTCGAACTCGTGGTCGCGGCTCCGCGCGATCGCATCGCGGTAGATCTGCATGACCGGCTCGCGGTCGTCCGGGTGGATGCGCCGGGCCCAGAAGTCGGGCTCGCGGAGCCAGCGCTCCACCGGGTAGCCGAGCACGGTCTCCGCGCGGCCGCTCACGAAGGAGAACGCGAGGGTGCGCGCGTCGGCCTCCCACACGATGGCGTCGAGCCCCTGGATGAGATCGCGGTAGCGCTGCTCGGACTCCTGGTGGGCCGCCTGGAGGCGCTCCTCCTCGGTGAGGTCCTCGACGATCAGGAGCAGTCGCGGCGGCTCGTCGTCGGCCAGGTGGATCGCGCTCATGGTGATGCGCGCGGGCTTCGTGTCGCGGCGCGCGTACACGTAGAGCTCGTAGAGGCCGGCCTGCTGGGTCGCGCCGGTGGCGAGCACCTCGCGGGCCCCGCGGACGAGCCGCTCCGCCCGCACGAGCTGCTGGAGATCGCGCCCGAGCACGTCCTCCTCGCGGAGGCGGAACGAGTCGAGGAAGGCGCGGTTGGCCGAGAGCACGTGCAGGTCCTCGGAGAGCAGGAGGAGGCCGGCGGGCACGCTCGCCACGATCTTGTCCGCGTAACCCTGCAGGTTCGTCATCGCGCGGACCTGGCGCATCTGCTCCTGGAGCAGCCGGGCGCGCTGCTGCTCGCGGTGCAGCGCGACCAGGAAGCCGGCGAGGGCGAGGAGCAGGAACGCGGCGGCCGCGCCGGCCAGCCGGCCCGAGCGCTGGAACTCGGCGAGCGCCTCGTCCTGGTCCACCTTGAGCACGAGCGACCAGCCGGCCGGCACGACCCGGCGCACCGCGGCCAGGACCGGCACCCCGCGGTAGTCCACCGCCTCGCCGACCGCCTCGTGGCCCTGGGCGGCCGCCCGCGCGATCGCGCCGAGGGCGCCGAGCGAGCGCCTCGGCATCTCCGCGTCGGGCGAGATCGGCTGGCGCAGCGGCGAGAGAAAGGCGGGCGGCTCGGCGTCGAGATCGACCAGCAGCGTCTCGCCGGTGCGCGTCGGCTCCGCGTCGTCGGCGAGGAGCGGGTAGAGGCCGGCCTCCGGCTTGGCCGCGAGGGTGACCACGCCCAGCAGCGGCCGCGTGTCCGCGTCGCCGCCGGCGGGCGCGCCGTCGGAGAAGACGGGCACCGTGACCACGAGCAGGCGGGCGGCGTCCTCGCCGCCGAGCTCGAAGTGCGGCTTGCGGCTCCGGGCCACCCGCGCGGCGTGCTCCGCGGCCTGCTCGAGCAGCCCGGCCGCAG
>DATFGS010000504.1:0-6630 GCA_035249225.1 Candidatus Methylomirabilota bacterium
TGGATGCTGGCCAGCGTCCAGCCGAGCGCGATGGTCGGCCAGGCGAGCTGGGTCAGGTAGCCGTTGAAGGCCACGAAGGCCCCGAGCGAGATCCGGCCGTCCACCACCGCCTTGCCGCCGAGCCACATCACGATCAGCACGCCCACGCCGGAGACCAGCCCCATCAGCGGCCACGAGACCGACTGGATGCGCGCCAGCGCCATGTTGCGCGTGAGGTACTCCGCGTTGAGGCGCTCGAACTCGGCCACCTCGCGCGTCTCCATGGTGTAGGCGCGCACCACCGGCATGCCGGTCAGGTTCTCCTGGACCTTGGCGGAGAGGGCCCCGAGCTGCTCCTGCACCGCGGCGGAGCGCACCTCCGCGTCGTGGTGGAAGCGCTTGGCGATGACCACCAGCGCGGGGAACGGCGCCATCGCGAACAGGGTGAGCCACGGATCGATGAGCCACATGGCGGTCAGCGCGCCCCCGAAGGCCAGCGTGGTGCCGATGAGCATCACGCTGCCGAACCCGGCCAGGGCCCGCAGGGTGGAGATATCGTTGGACACGCGCGACATCAGGTCGCCGGTGCGATGCCGCTGGTAGAACGCGGGGGGCAGGGACAGGAGCCGCGCGTAGAGGGCCGCCCGGATGTCGTGCTCCACCCACTGACCAGCGCCCAGCATGGCGAAGCGGGAGCCGAGGCGCGCCGCTCCGTGCGCCGCGGCCAGCGCGAGGATCAGGAGGCCGTACGGACCGATCCGGGCGCCGACCCCGTCGCGCTCGAGCGCGTCCACCGCGCTCTTCACCGTCCACGGGATGCTCAGCGAGAACGCGGTGGCGAGGAGCAGACAGGCCGCGCCCCCGAGGTAGCGGAGGCGGTAGCGATCCAGGTACGGCAGGAGACGTCTGAGCGACGACACCGAGTCAGTATAGACCAGCCCCGCGGCGGCGCCAGTCCGGGCGGCGATCGCGCCTGCCCGGGTGCTCCGTCAGCGGGCCGCGCGCGGGCTCGGCAGCGCCACGCCGATCAACCGGGGTGGCCGGAACGTGAGCGCGATGGCCGCCGCGCCGAGACCGATCGCCGAGGAGCCGACGAACATCCACGCGTAGCTGCCGACCGCGTCGTAGGCCCAGCCGCCGAGCCACGGCCCCAGCGCCATGCCGAGGGTCGCCGCGAGGGACACCGCCCCGAACGCGCTCCCCATGATCCGCTCGCCGAAGTACTCCCGCACCACGATCGCGTAGAGGGGCATCACCCCGCCGTAGGCGAACCCGAACACGGCCGCGAGGGCGTAGAAGCTCGCCAGGCCTCCGGTGAACAGGTAGAGGCTGATCGCGACCGCCTGCAGCGCGAGACCCCCCACCAGCGTCCGCTTGGCCCCCATCCGGTCGGCGAAGATCCCGCAGCCGATCTTCCCGGTCAGCGACGCCAGGCCGGCCGCGCTCATCACCGTGGCGGCGGCCATCGCGGGCACCCCGCGGTCGAGCGCGTGGGTCACCATGTGGAAGATCGGGCCGGAGTGGGCCGCGCAGCAGGCGAAGTGAGTGAGCGCGACCGCGGCGAATTGCGGGGTGCGGACCACCTGCCCGATCGTGAGGCCCGGACCGGCGCTCACGCGCGCGGTAGCGGCGGCCGTCGCGCCCGGAGGGTTGCGCACGAGGAACGCGGCGGGAATGACCACCAGCCACACCAGGTCGCCGATCACCCACATCGCGGTGCGCCAGTCATAGCTCGTGATGAGCCAGCGCGACAGCGGCCCCATCACCGTCGAGCCGACGCTCAGGCCCGCGGCGACGAGGGAGACCGCGAGGCTGCGGTGCTCCGTGAACCACCGGGTGGTCGCCGAGATCAGCGGCGCATAGAAGCTTCCCGCGGACACCCCGACGATGACCCCGTAGAGGAGCTGGAACTGCAAGAGGGTCGTCGCCTGGCTCGCGAGCACCATCCCGAGGCCCATCAGGGCGCCGCCGCTCAGGACCACCACCCGCGTGCCGTACCGGTCGGAGAGCGAGCCCCACAGGAACGCGCCCACCCCCATGCAGAGGAAGTTCAGGAGCGCGGCCCCGGCGACGCCGGTGCGCGACCAGCCCATCGCCTCGACGATCGGCTGCAGGAAGATGCTCAGGGTCAGCATCGCGCCGAACCCGACGCAGGTGATGACGATCCCGACCCCGACGATGACCCAGCCGTAGAACAGCGGCATCCTCCCTTCCTTCTCGGGGGTGAACCCCGGCTCTGCCAATCGGTCGAACGATCGCACGGCCGATCGACCGGCGCGGGCCTTTCGATCTCGGGGCCGCGGGCCGCCCGGCGCGGGCCGGCGGTGACCCGTCGCGTCTACGGGCGGCCGGGAGACGCGGGCGGGCCGTCCCGGTACGGCAGCAGCGCGGCGTAGATCGCGAACACGGTGGGCGCGGGCACCTGGTGGCGCTCGGCCAGCCGCACCACGTGGCCGTGGAGAGCCTCCAGCTCGAGGCGCTTGCCGTGGATCAGATCGTGGTGGAGCGACGAGTACGCGTTCGGGGCCACCGTGTCGAGGAACTTGAACCCCTGCTCGAGCATGCCGTCGTCGAGCTTCACGCCGGCGGCGCGGCCGACCGCGATGATCTCGCTCGCGAGGCGCCGGTAGACCTCCCGCACCTCCGGCACCGCCCGCAGCACCCCGGCCGGGCATCGGGTCAGCGCGGTCATCCCGGCGTGGGTGGTGAGGAACACGTACTTCTCCCAGAGGGTGCGGGTGACGTCGCCCACGAGCTCGGCCGGGATGGACGCCTTCCGGCAGGCGGCGAGCAGGGCCTGGGCGCGCGCGGTCTCGCGGCCGTCCATCTCGCCGAACGCGAGATGCCCGCCGAACGTGTGCGCGATCACGCCCGGGGCCTCGATGGTGGCGAAGACCCGCACCGCGCCGCCCAGCACGTGGCCGGCCCCGAGCACCCGCCCGACCTTCTCCTCGTTGTCCACCCCGTTCTGGATCGAGAGCACGCCGGTGTCGGGGCCCACCACCGGCCGGATCAGCGCGGCGGCCTCCTCGGTGTCGAAGGACTTCACGCAGAACAGGACGAGGTCGGCGGCGGGCAGACCGTCCAGGCGCTCCACCGCAGGCGCCCGCACGTTCCACTCTCCCTCGACCGCCGACTTGATCCGCATCCCGTCCGCGCGCAGCGCGGCCAGGTGCGCGCCCCGCGCGACGAAGGTGACGTCCTCTCCCGCCCGCGCCAGCTTGGCCCCGAAGTATCCGCCGGTCCCGCCCGATCCCATCACGACGATGCGCATGGTCGCCATGCTGCGAGAGGCGCTCCGGGTTGTCAAGCGACGCCGTGGTATCCTCGACTCCCGTGAGCGAATCCTTCCGCGACGTCGCCGTGGAGGCGGCCCTCCAGGCCGGCGCGTTCCTCCGATCCCGCTTCGGCGCGCACCACGACATCAGCTACAAGGGCAGCCCCACCAACCTCGTCACCGAGATGGACCGGGGCGCCGAGGCCATCATCCTCGACGCGATCCGCGCGCGGTTCCCCGGCCACGCGGTTCTCGCCGAGGAGAGCGGGGCGCGGAGCGGGACCGAGCCGCACCGCTGGATCGTGGATCCGCTCGACGGCACCACCAACTACGCGCACGGCCTGCCGATCTACTGCGTGTCGATCGCGCTCGAGCTGGACGGCGAGCTGGCCGTGGGCGTCCTCTACGATCCGAGCCGCGACGAGTGCTTCGTGGGCGAGCGCGGCCGCGGGGCCACCCTGAACGGCGCGCCCCTGCGCGTCTCCGCGACCCCGACGCTCGGAGAGAGCCTGCTCGGCACTAGCTACCCGAACGACCTGGCCGCCGCCCCGCGCAACAACCTGGCCGAGCACGCCGCCCTCATCCAGCGCTGCCGCAGCGTGCGCAGCCTCGGCTCCGCCGCGCTCGGCCTCGCCGCCGTCGCGGCCGGGCGGCTCGACGGCTACTGGGAGCAGCGGCTCGGCGCCTGGGACATCGCGGCGGGCGCTCTGTTGATCCGGGAGGCGGGCGGCACCGTGAGCGCCGTGCACGGGGCCTCGCTCGACCTGGCCGCGCCCACCATCGCGGCCTCGAACGGCCCGATCCATTCCGATTTGCTCCAAGCCCTCAAGGAGGTCGCGGCCGCCCCATGACCGAAGAGACGAAGACCCCGCCGGTGCACGTGAGGACCATCCGCATCGAGGTCGCGCGCGCGGGAGCGCACGAGCTCGACATCAGCGCGACCCTGGTGGATGAGCGGCCGAGCGACAACCCCCGCTGGTTCGGCGCGGAGCCGCCGCGCGTGGTCCACGACATGCGGCTGGGCCTGCGCGTACGCCATCCCGATCTCGTGATCACGGAAGCGCGCAGCGAGATGGCCGCGCATCCCTACACGATCTGCCCGGACGCGCTCCCGCCGCTCCAGCAGCTGGTCGGGCTCTCGATCTCGCGCGGCTTCACGCGCGAGGTGAACGAGCGCTTCGGCCGGCAGCGCGGCTGCGCCCACTTCACCGCGTTGATCCACGCGGTGGCCCCCGCGGTGCGCCAGGGGGCGGGCGTCGCCTTCCCGGACGACGAGCGGCCCGCCCAGGGCTCCCCGTGGTTCGTCAACACCTGCCAGGCGTGGCGCGAGAACGGCCCGCTGCACCGGCTGATCGAGGCGGGCGACGAGGCGGGGCTGCGCGGGCTCTCCGCCTTCCCGAGCGACCCGGAGTAGTCCTCCTAGAGCCCGGGCACCGGGTGGCGCCGCCCGGCCAGCAGCAGGCTGGACCGCCCGGTTCCCTCGTCGGGCTGCGCGTGCTGGAGGAGCTGGTAGGTTGCGGCCCGGCTCAGCCGCGCGGCGAAGCGGCCCTCCTTCACCCGGCAGCGCGGGATGCCCCGCTCGTCCACGCGGAGCGTGTCGAGGGCGACCGGCTCCCGGGTCAGGTCGTTGAGCGTGGCGACCAGACCGTCGCCCAGCGCCTCCACGCGCTCGACGACGTACGGCGCGTCCTCGACCTCCACCGGCACCCGCGCGGGCCCGATCTGCAAGTAGTGGCCGCGAGCGTCCACCCGCAGGTTGTCGCGCAGGTTGGCGATGATGCCCGGGTGCGTGACCTCGGCGTCGTCGTGGAACCACGCGCCGTCGCGGTCGATGCGAAGCTTCGGCAGGACCCAGTTCGACGGATCCGGCCTGGGGCTCACGGGTAGGCCACCGCACAGAACGTCACCGCCCCCTGCGGGTCCGGCCACTGGGTGTAGCGCACCAAGCGGCCGGGCGTGTCCGGCAGGAGCCGCAGCAGCGTGTAGATCGGCGAGAGGCCGCAGATGCGGCGGGCGTCCTGATCGGCGGCGATGCCCGCGTAGAAGCCCCGCGCGTCCACGCCCACCACCGACTCCAGCATCGCGCGATCCTCCCGTTCGACCCCCGCGAGCGACGCCTCGGTGTTGGGCGCGGGATCGCCGAAGCGGGGTCCCACGTGCGCCAGATCCACCCCCGCGACCAGGCACACCCGCCGCGAGGATGCCGCCATCGTCTCCCGCAGTGCGTCCACGAAGCGCGGGACGCGCCCATCCGCCTCGGGATCGCCGTCGCTGCCCAGGGAGCGGTGCAGGTACGAGGCGAGCACGGGCAGGATCGCGAAGGGCCGGCGGGGACCCACGATGTGCTGGAGCATCACCGCCTGGAACTCGATCGAGTGCTCCGCGCGGTGCGCGGGCTCGGAGGCCAGCAGGTCCTGACCGGCTCGCCGGGCGAGCGCGTCGTAGAACTCGCGGTCCACCGGGACGGGCCCGAGCGGCGTGTCGTAAGGCTTGAGCGTCACCGCGAACGGATCCCGCATGCCCGCGTGACAGGTCCCCAGCACGACGTAGAGATCCGCGTCCGAGCGCTCGAGGATCTCCCGGTAGGCCCACGCGTAGGTCGATCCCCCGCGATGGAAGTCGATATGCGGAGCGATCAGGGCGCGTGTTCGAGTTTGGGGAGCTGCACTAGCTGGGGGAGCCGCAGCCGAAGGCGAGGCGACCGGATGAGTAATCTGGTCACCGCCGCCAAGTCCCGGGCCATCAGGTGCCGAGAAGAACCCGTCGATCTGGGCCCGCAGCGCCGCGGCCTCCCCCACGTAGGCGCCGCCCGCGTGGGCCGCCGGGCGCACCGGGCTCTGCCTGAAGGCCTCCTCGAGCGCCCGCCGTCGCTTCCGGAAGCGGTCGCTGTCGAGGAAGCCGCCGGCGTCGAATCGCTGCACGACGTCAGCGATCTGCGCGAGGCTGGGCGCCTTGCCGTGCCGGCGCTCCAGGATCGCCCGGATCTCCTCGATCGAATGGGTGCCGTCGAAGAGCGAGACGAGGTCGAGCAGGGCGGGCGGGAGCACCGCGATCTGATCGGTGAAGCCGGCGGGGTCCCGGAGCGCCACGCACTGCTGGCCTCCCTGCTCGACGGGAAAGGCCTCGAGGGCCCGGAGGCGCGGGTTGCCGGGGACGGTCACTCGACTTCGAGGTAGTTCAGAGCCGATGCCACATAAATCTTCGCGGCCTCGACAACTTCTTGGGCCCGTACAAACTCGTCGACCTGGTGGGGGATCAGCCGGTCCCCCGGGCCGCAGGTGACGATCGGGATGCCCAGCTCCATCCGGAGGATCGTGCCGTCGGTCGAACCCGGGACGCCGCCATACTTCGCGGCCCGGCGCGTCGCCTGCTTG
>DATFGS010000505.1:0-1333 GCA_035249225.1 Candidatus Methylomirabilota bacterium
GTGGGCTGGATCCGGGCCCGTCGCGGGACCGGAGGCCGGGCGTGAGCGCGACCGGGCTCGAGGGTCTCGAGATTCGGGGGCTCACCAAGCGCTTCGGCGGCCTGGTCGCGGTGAGCCGCTTCGATCTCACGGTCGGGCCGGGCGAGATCGTGGGCCTCATCGGGCCGAACGGCGCGGGCAAGACCACCGTGTTCCACCTGGTGGCCGGCTTCTACCTGCCCACCGAGGGCTCGATCGCCTTCGAGGGCACGAGCCTCGTCGGGCTCAAGCCGCACGCGATCTGCCGGCTCGGGCTGGCCCGCACCTTCCAGCTCGTGCAGCCGTTCGCGGGCCTCACCACGCTCGAGAACGTGATGGTGGGCGCCTTCAACCGCGCGCCCGACGTCGCGGAGGCGCGCCGCCGCGCCGCCGAGATCGTGGAGTTCGTCGGGCTGGGGCCGCGCCGCGACACCCCCGCCCGCCACCTCACGCTGCCCGACCGCAAGCGACTCGAGGTCGCGCGGGGGCTTGCCACCGAGCCCCGGCTCCTGCTACTGGACGAGGTGATGTCCGGGCTCAACCCGACCGAGATCGAGGCCATCATCGGCCTGATCCGCCGCATCCACGCGCGCGGGGTGAGCCTGCTCGTGATCGAGCACGTGATGCGCGCGATCCTGGCCCTCTCGCACCGGCTGGTCGTGCTCCACCACGGGGAGAAGATCGCGGAGGGCCCGCCCGCCACGGTGGCCCGGGATCCGCTGGTGATCGAGGCCTATCTGGGGGAGAGCGGGGAGGCGGCGGCGCGATGAGCCTGCTCGCGCTGCGGGGGATCGAGGTCGCCTACGGGGACCTGCCCGCACTCACCGCGGTGGACCTGGTGATCGAGGCCGGCGAGATCCTCTCGGTAGTGGGCGCCAACGGGGCGGGCAAGACCACCATGCTGCGCGCGATCTCCGGGCTGCTGCGCCCGCGGGCCGGGGAGATCCTCCTCGACGGCGTGCGGCTCGATCGGATGCCGAGCCACGCGGTGGTGGAGCGCGGAGTGGTCCAGGTGCCGGAGGGCCGCAAGATCTTCCCGAGTCTCACGGTGCTGGAGAACCTCGAGCTCGGCTCCTACGTGCGTGCGGCGCGGGCCCACCGGCGCGAGAGCCTCGAGCGCGTGCTCGCCCTGTTCCCCATCCTGGCCGAGCGGCGCGGCCAGGCCGCGGGCACCATGTCGGGCGGCCAGCAGCAGATGCTCGCCATCGGCCGCGCCCTGATGGCGAACCCGCGGCTCCTGCTGCTCGACGAGCTGTCGCTCGGGCTCGCGCCGGCGGCCGTCGCCGACGTCTACCGCGCGCTCGCCGCGATCGCC
>DATFGS010000506.1:0-1520 GCA_035249225.1 Candidatus Methylomirabilota bacterium
CCGAGAATCTCATGATGGCGGCGGCCCTCGCGGAAGGGACCACCGTCATCGAGAACGCGGCGCGCGAGCCCGAGGTGAGCGACCTGGCCCGCCTGCTGGTGGAGATGGGCGCGCGCATCGAGGGCGCGGGCACCGAGCGCATCGAGATCGCGGGGGTGCCCGAGCTGGGCGGCGCGCGGCACCGGGTGATCCCGGACCGCATCGAGGCGGGCACCCTGCTGGTGGCCGCCGCCATCACCGGCGGCGACGTCACGGTGGTGGGCGCCGATCCGCGCCACATGTCCGCGATGCTCTCCAAGCTCGAGGAGTGCGGGGCGGTGGTGACGGTGACCGACGATCGCATCCGCTGCCAGGGGCCGGCGCGGCCGAAGGCGGCCGACATCATCACGAGCCCGTTCCCCGGCTTCCCCACCGACATGCAGGCCCAGTTCATGGCGATGCTGGGGCTGGCGGACGGGATCAGCAAGGTCACCGAGACCATCTTCGAGAACCGCTTCATGCACGCGGCCGAGCTCTCCCGCATGGGCGCGCGCATCGAGGCCGAGGGCTCGATCGCGATGGTGCGCGGCGTCCGCTACTACCAGGGCGCCCCGGTCATGGCCACCGACCTCCGGGCCTCCGCCTCGCTGGTGCTGGCCGGCCTCGCGGCCCGCGGCGGCACCGAGGTGTCGCGCGTCTACCACCTCGATCGCGGCTACGAGCGGCTCGAGGTCAAGCTGCGCGCGCTCGGCGCCACCATCGATCGGGTGAAGTGATGCTCACCCTCGCGCTGCCCAAGGGCCGCCTGCTCGACCCCGCGATGGCCCTGCTCGCCGAGATGGGCATCCGCGGCATCGAGCCCGACTCGCGCCGGCTGCTGCAGGCCGACGACGCGGCCGGCCTGCGCTTCATCCTCCTCAAGCCCGCCGACGTGCCGACCTACGTGGAGTACGGCGCGGCCGACCTCGGCATCGTGGGCAAGGACATCCTGCTCGAGCAGCAGCCCGACGTCTACGAGCCGGTGGACCTGGGCTTCGGCTTCTGCCGCCTGGTGGTGGCCGAGACCCGCGAGCTGTGGGAGCGGGACGATCCGGCCAAGTGGTCGTGGGTGCGGGTCGCGACCAAGTATCCGCGCCTGACCGAGTCCTACTTCTCGGAGCGCGGCATCCAGGTGGAGATGGTGCGCCTCGACGGCTCCATCGAGCTGGCCCCCCTGGTGGGCCTGGCCGAGCGTATCGTGGACCTGGTGCAGTCCGGCGAGACCCTGCGGGCCAACGGCCTCGTGGAGGTCGCCGAGATCCTCACCTCGACCGCGCGCCTCGTGGTCAACCGCGCCTCGCTCAAGACCGCCCACGCGCACGTCAACCGGCTCATCGCCGCGATGCGCGAGGTGGCCGGGCGCTCCGCCGCCGGCGAGCCGGGGAGCCCGCGATGATCCGGCGCCTCGAGACCGCGAGCACGGGCGTCGAGGGAGTGATCCGCGCGCTCGAGCGGCCGCCCGGCGCGGTCGATCCCCAGATCGCGAGCCGGGTCACCGAGAT
>DATFGS010000507.1:0-20061 GCA_035249225.1 Candidatus Methylomirabilota bacterium
GGGCAACATCCACTCGTGGCATCCCGGCCAGCGCGCCTTCGTCGAGCATCTCAAGACGCCGGACAAGGCGGCGGGCCGGCCGTACTCGCTCCGCTACTCGGGGGCGATGGTGGCCGACGTCCACCGGACCCTGCTGGACGGAGGGCTCTTCATGTACCCCGCGGACTGGAGCGATCCGAAGAAGCCGAAGGCCAAGCTGCGGCTGCTCTACGAGGTCGCGCCGATGGCCCTGATCTGCGAGCAGGCGGGCGGCCGCGCGAGCACCGGGCTCGAGCGCGTCCTCGATCTGGTCGCCACCGAATACCACCAGCGAGCCGCCGTCATCCTCGGCAGCTCCGAGGACGTCGCGGCGGCCGACGCGTTCTACCGTCGCTGACCTCCGAGCCAGAAAGGAGCGGGCACGCCCATGGAATCGCGAGTGAAGGAGATCCTGAGCTGGTACAGCAGCGACAGCCCGGGCACGCGCACCAACATCGCCCGGCTCCTCAATCACGGACGCCTGGCCGGCACCGGGAAGCTGGTCATCCTGCCGGTGGACCAGGGCTTCGAGCACGGCCCCGCGCGCAGCTTCGCGGTGAATCCGGCCGGCTACGACCCCTCGTATCACTTCCGGCTCGCGATCGACGCCGGCTGCAACGCCTACGCGGCGCCGCTCGGCTTCCTGGAGGCGGGGGCCGCCGAGTTCGCGGGCGAGGTGCCGCTCATCCTGAAGATGAACAACCACGACGTGCTCCACGACGAGAAGGATCCGCTCTCCGCGGTGACCGCCTCGGTGAAGGACGCCCTCCGGCTCGGCTGCGTGGCGGTGGGCTTCACGATCTACCCGGGCTCGTCCCAGGCCCAGATCATGTACCAGCAGTGCCGCGAGATGATCCAGGAGGCCAAGGCGAGCGGGCTCGCCGCGGTGGTGTGGTCCTATCCACGCGGGACCGACGTGAGCAAGGCGGGAGAGACCGGTCTCGACGTCGTGGCCTACGCGGCCCAGATCGCGGCCCAGCTCGGCGCTCACGTCATCAAGGTGAAGCCGCCCACCGAGCACATCGAGCAGGCCGAGGCCAAGAAGGCCTATGACCGAGCCAAGGTCCCGATGGCCACGCTGAGCGAGCGGGTCCGGCACGTGGTGCAGTCCGCCTTCGACGGGCGCCGCATCGTGATCTTCTCGGGCGGTGCCACCAAGGAGAACGACGAGGCGATCTTCGACGAGTGCCGCGGCATCCGCGACGGCGGCGGCTTCGGCTCCATCATCGGGCGGAACTCGTTCCAGCGGCCGCGCGACCACGCGCTCCGGTTCCTGGACACCGTGATGAAGATCTACGCGGGCGAGAAGAAGTAGCGGCCCGGTCGCCGTGCCCGCTCGCCCGGCGGTCCCGTCGGAAGGAGAAGTCCGCGAGTACCTGAAGACGCTGTCGAACTGGGGCCGCTGGGGGAGCGAGGACGAGCTGGGCACGATCAACCTCATCACCCCCGCCAAGCGCCAGGCGGCCGCGCGGCTCGTCACCCACGGGCTCGCCGTGACCTGCGCCCGGCCGATCACCACCGACATCACCCCCGAGACCACCGTCCAGCCGATGCGCTTCATGGTGGACTCGGGCGAGGGCCGCGACACCGTCTCCCCGGAGCGCGCGCTGCAGCGCCGGGGCGCCGCCGAGTTCATCGGCATGGTGTTCCACGGCTACTCGATCACCCACGTGGACGCGCCCTCCCACTACTTCTGGGACGGCAAGCTCTACAACGGGCGCTCCTGCAACGCGGTGACCTCGCGCGAGGGGGCCACCGTGAACTCGGTCGAGGTGCTGCGCGACGGGGTGGTGAGCCGGGGTGTGCTGCTCGACGTGGCCCGGACCAAGGGGGTGCGCTGGCTCGAGGCCGGCGTCGGCGTCATGCCCGAGGACCTCGAGGAGGCCGAGAAGGCGGCGGGCGTGCGCGTGGAGTCCGGCGACGTCCTGCTGGTGCGCACCGGCTACTACGGCCGGCGGCTCGCGGAGGGGCCGGTGAACCCGATGCAGGCCGGCAACCCGGCGCTCCACGCGGCGTGCTGCCCGTGGCTGCGAGAGCGCGGGGTCGCCATGATTGGCACCGACACCCACAACGACGTGACCCCGCTGCCCTATCCCTCCATGGGCAATTCCTTCCACGTGGTCTGCCTGGTGGCGATGGGGCTCTGGCTGATCGACAACGCCAACCTGGAGGACGTGGCCCAGACCGCCGCGCGCCTGAACCGCTGGGAGTTCCTGCTGACGGTCGCCCCGCTCCGGCTCAAGGCGGTGACCGGCTCCCCGGTCAACCCGATCGCCGTCTTCTAGGCCCCTTCCAGGCTTGAAGGATTCCCTGGTGGAGAGAAAAACCGACTGGCATATACTCGGGGGCATGGAGCGTCGTACCCCCTGGTTCCGGGTCGTGGCCGTGGTCCTGGTCATGGTCGGGCTGCTGACGCTGGCCGCCCCGGCCCCGGCGCACGCCATGGATCCCCAGCTCATCCTGGCCATGGCCTCCGCGGCGGGCGCCATCGCCCTGCTCGTGGGCTATCTCATCGTGGCCAATGGCCGGGACCGGCAGCGCTCCGCCTCGCTGGAGGGTATCTATACCTGCGGCGACCAGGAGGCCGCGGGCCCGATGGGCTGCGCAGGCCAGGCTTCCGGTGCGTCCGCTCCCCCGGCCGCCTTCGCGGCGGCGGCGGCGCCGGAGAGCCCCATGGCGACGGCCGAGGGCCGCATCGCTCCCCGGGCCGCGTCGCTGGCGGCGGTGGAGGGGTGCCCCGCCGGCCAGGCCTCCGGTCCGATGGGCTGCGGGGGAGCCGCGAGCCTCGCGCCCTCGTACGCCTCGGCGGCACCCGCCGCGCCTTCCGTCCAGGGCCAGTAGCCCGATCCAGGCAAAAAACGACCGGCGGGGGTGACCCCGCCGGTCTTGTCTTGCCGGTTCCGCCGAGCGCTTACTTCCGGAAGGCCTCGAGCACCTCGCCGAAGAGCGCCCACTTCTCGCCGTCGAACTTGGCGAGCTGCTCCTGCTCGATGGGGGCGTGGTCGGTGGGGCTCGTGTTGACCTTGATGCCGGGCAGCAGGAGCGGTAGCTCGAAGTCCTTCAGGTTCGCGGCCTGCTTCATGATGTTCTCGCGGGAGAGATCGTTCCCGCACTGCTTGAGCACCTGGGTCATCAGCATCGCCACGTTGTAGCCGAAGGCGTTCGACTGGTCGTCCAGCGCGCCCTCCGGGTAGTACTTCTTCATGAAGGCGACCCAGTCGGTGAAGCCCTTGTCGTTCTTCCACTGGGGGTCGGTGATCTCCTTCATGTAGAGCGCGGTGATCAGGCCCCGGGAGGCCTCGAGGCCGGCGGGCTTCAGCACGGTGCCGAGCGAGCTCGACACGTTGTTCAGGAAGTGCAGCGGCTTCCACCCGATGTCGTTGGCCTTCTTGATGGCCTGCACCGCGAACTTCGGGATCGTGATGTTGAAAAACACGTTGGCGCCGCTGTTCTTGAGGTTCACGATCTGCGAGTCGATGGTGGGGTCGGTGACCTCGTAGCTCTGCCGCATCACGATCAGCTTCTTGGCCGCCTCCCCGAGCCCGTCCTCGAAGCCCTTCAGGTAGTCCTTCCCGTAGTCGTCGTTCTGGTAGAGGATGCCGACCTTGGCGTCGGGCATGTTCTTCAGCACGTACGCCGCGTAGATCCGGCCCTCGGTCTGGTAGTTGGGCTGATAGCCCATCGTCCACGGGAAGTTCTTCGGGTCGTTCCACTTCGTCGCGCCGGTGGCCACGAACAGGTGCGGCACCTTCTGCTGGTTCACGTACTTGTGGATGGCGCTGTTGGGAGGCGTGCCCAGGGTCTGGAAGAGCAAGGCCACCTGGTCCTGCTCGACGAGGCGCCGGACCATCTCGACGGTCTTGGGCGGGCTGTACTGGTCGTCGAGCGTGATGTAGTTGATCTTCCGTCCGTTGACCCCGCCCTCGTCGTTGACCTTCTTGAAGTAGGCGCCGATGACCTTGCCGATGGTCCCGTAGGCGGACGCGGGCCCGCTGTAGGGGTTGGTGTTGCCGATCTTGATCTCGGTGGCGGTGACGCCGACCACCGTCTGGGCCGCCGCCGCGCCGGCCCCGGCCGTCATGGCCAGGCCGCCCACCAGCAGCAGCGCAATGAACCGCGTGAATAGACTCATGTTTGCCTCCCGTTCAGGTTGAGGAATGGAATCACCGGCCCTGCTCTCTTGAAACTGCCGGCGCGGTCAACCGGATCCACACCATGTGCAGGAATCCGGCGATGCCGCGGGGCATCACGTACATGAACACGATGAGGAAGACCCCGAAGATGGCCCAGGGGGCCGCCTTCGAGATGTCCTGGGCCCAGTTGGGCACGAACTGCACGAACAGCGCCCCGTAGATCGCCCCCGAGATGGTGGCGAACCCTCCGATCACGATCCCGGTCAGCAGGGTGATGGACAGGAAGACGTTGAAGGAGTCGGGCGCGACGAAGGCGATGGCCACCGCGGAGAGCGCCCCCGCGATCCCGGTATAGGCCGCGCTCACCCCGAAGACGACCGACTTGTAGAGGGCGCTGTTGATGCCCATGGCCTCGGCCGCGATGTGGTTGTCGCGGATGGCCACGATGGCGCGACCGACTCGGCCCCGCAGGAGGTTCCAGGCCACCACGAAGAGCACGATGGTGACCGCAAGGGTCAGATAGTAGAGCCACTGATCCTCGCTCAGCCGCAGCCCGAACGGGGCCTTGGGCTTGCTGAGCACGATGCCCTGCGAGCCTCCGGTCCAGTGCTCGAAGTACTTGAGGATCTGCGGCACCGCGAGGGCCAGCGAGAACGTCGCGAGGGCCAGGTAGAGCCCCTCCAGCCGCAGGGCGGGCCGCCCGAAGAGGAAGCCGACCACCAGGCAGACGATCCCGGCGACCGGAATGGTCCAGCCGTACCCGATGTCCCACCGGTCGATCATGATCGCGGTGGTGTAGGCCCCGATCCCGTAGAAGGCGCCGTGGCCGAGCGAGAACTGGCCGTTGTAGCCGGTCAGCATGTTGAGGCCGAGCAGGGCGATCGCGTAGGTGAGGACCTGGGTGAACTGGAAGAGGCGGAAGTTGCTCATGGTGAAGGGGAGCGAAACCGCGACCAGCAGGACCACCCCGATCGCGGCCAGGCCCACCGGTCGCGACGCGAGGACCCCCCGCGACGCGCCCGATGCCGCGTCGCGCACGCGCGCGGCCGTCCCGGTCGCCCCGCCGGTGCCCGACGCCATCGCTAGACCCGCCGGACCGTGGTGCGGCCGAAGAGGCCGGTCGGCCTCACCAGCAGCACGATGATGATCATGGCGAGGGCCACCGTGAGCTTGAGCTCGGTGCCGATGAAGGACACGTAGGTCCCGACCAGGTTCTCGGTCACGCCCACCAGGAAGCCGCCCGCCACCGCGCCCATCGGGCTCGTGAAGCCGCCGACCGTGGCGGCCGCGAACGCGTAGAGCTGGATGCCGCCCATCATGTTGGGGTCCAGGAAGACGACCGGCGCCACCATCATGCCCGCGATGGCCCCGAAGGCGGAGGCGAGCCCCCAGCCGAGGCCGAGCATCCAGCTCACCCGGATCCCGCAGAGCCGGCTCGAGACGGGGTTCTGGGCGGCGGCCCGCATGGCCAGCCCGAGCGTGGTGTACTGGAAGAAGAGGAAGAGCAGCGTCAGCACCACGAGGGTGATGCCGATGGCGCCCAGGTCGTGGGCCCCGAAGACGATGTTGCCGATCTTGATGGGCTTGGACGGGAAGGGGCTCGGGAACGGCTTCTGGATGTAGGAGTAGATCCAGCCGGCCACGCTGTTGAAGATCACGAGCAGGCCCAGGGTGACGATCACGATCGTGAGGATCGGCTGCCCCTCGACCGGCCGGATCACGATGCGCTCGACGAGCAGCCCGCCCACGAAGGCGATCGCCACCGTCGCGAGGAACGTGGCCCAGTAGGGCAGGCCCGCCTGCATCAGGGACCAGGCGAGGTAGGTGCTGAACATCGCCATCTCCCCCTGCGCGAAGTTCACCACGTCGGTGGCCTGATAGATCATGACGAGGGCCAGCGCGAGGCTCGCGTAGATCCCCCCGGTCGCGAGCCCCGACACCACCTGCTGCACCAGAATGTCCATGATCGGCGGCGGTCTCCTCAGTACCCGAGGTAGGAGCGGCGGATGGCGTCGTCCTTCTTGAGCTCGGCGGCGGGGCCGGACATCACCACCCGTCCCGTCTCGAGCAGGTACGCATGGTGGGCCAGCTCCAGCGCCATCGCCGCGTTCTGCTCGACCAGCAGCACGCTCACCCGCTCGTGCTGGTTGATGGTCCGCACGATGCGGAAGATCTCCCGGACCACGAGCGGAGCCAGGCCCAGCGACGGCTCGTCGAGCAGCAGGAGGCGCGGCCGGGACATGAGCGCGCGCGCCACCGCGAGCATCTGCTGCTCGCCGCCCGACAGCGTGCCCGCCTGCTGGCGGCGCCGCTCCGCCAGCACCGGGAAGTACTGGTAGATCTTGTCGTAGTCGTCCGCGAGGCCGGTCCGGTCCCGGCGCGCGTAGGCGCCGAGCCGCAGGTTCTCCTCCACCGAGAGATCCACGAAGGTACCCCGGCCCTCCGGGGTGTGGGCGATGCCGAGCCGGACGATGTCCTCGGTGCTCTTGCCGTCGATGCGCTGCCCGTCGAAGCGCACCTGGCCGGTGGTCTTGACCATGCGGCAGACGGCCCGGAGCGTGGTCGTCTTGCCCGCTCCGTTGGCGCCCAGGATCGTGGTGATCCCGCCCGTCTCCACCGCGAAGGAGAGCCCGTGGAGAACCTTGGTCCAGCCGTATTGCGCTTCGAGGTCCTGCGCCTCCAGCAGCGCGGGCATCAGGCGGCGCTCCCGAGGTAGGCCCGGATCACTTCGGGATCGCGCTGCACCGCCGCGGGCGGCCCCTCCGCGATCTTCCGGCCGAAGTCGAGCACCACCACGCGATCGGACACCTGCATGACCAGGCTCATGTGGTGCTCGACGAGGAGCACGGTGACCCCCCGGCGGTCGCGGATGTCCCGGAGGATCGCGCCGAGCGCGGCGACCTCCTCGTGGTTGAGGCCGCCCGCCGGCTCGTCCACCAGCAGGAGCTTCGGGTTGCCCGCGAGCGCGCGCGCCAGCTCGACGCGCTTGAGCGTGCCGAAGGGCAGGCCCGCGGCGGGATGCGCGGCCACGCGCTCGAGCTCGAGGAAGGCGATGACCTCCATCGCGGCCTCGCGCATCGCCCGCTCCTCGCGGGCCACCCACGGCAGGCGAAGCGCGTTGCTCAGGAAATCGCTGCCGGTGCGCGCGTGCACACCCACCATCACGTTCTGCAGCACCGTCATGCTCGGGAAGAGCGCGAGGTTCTGGAAGGTGCGGCCGATACCGAGGGCGGCCACGTGGTACGGGGTGTCCCGGATGATCGAGCGGCCCTCGAAGACCAGGTCGCCGCTGTTCGGCGTGTAGAGCCGGCTCACGCAGTTGAAGAGCGTGGTCTTGCCCGCCCCGTTCGGGCCGATCAGCCCGACGATGTGGCCCGCGGTCATTCCGAAGGAGACGTCGTCGAGAGCGACGATTCCCCCGAAGCGCATCGAGACGTTCCGCACGGACAGAATATCGGCGCCCACGGCCGCATTCACGGTTCGTATCTTATAGGTGGTCGGCGCCGCTTTTGTCAATCCTAAACGCCACTTCGCTGGTATGATCCGGGGTCTATGGCGCACCAATACATCTTCGTGATGAAGGATCTGAAGAAGATCGTCCCGCCCAAGCGGGAGATCCTGAAGGGCATCTGGCTGTCCTTCTACCCCGGGGCCAAGATCGGCGTGATCGGCGGCAACGGGGCGGGCAAGAGCACCCTGCTCCGCATCATGGCCGGCGTGGACCGGGACTTCCTCGGCGAGGCGTGGCCGGCCGACGGCGTGCGGGTGGGCTACCTGCCCCAGGAGCCGCGCCTCGACCCCGCGAAGGATGTGCGCGGCAACGTCGAGGAGGGCGTGGCGGAGGTGCGCGGCCTGCTCACCCGCTTCGACGAGATCAACGCCAGGCTGGGCGAGCCCCTCGGCGACGACGAGATGGAAAAGGTGCTGGCCGAGCAGGCGCGGGTGCAGGACGCCATCGAGGCCGCCAACGGCTGGGATCTGGACCGGACGGTCGAGATCGCGATGGACGCTCTCCGCTGCCCGCCGGGTGATGCGGAGGTGGGCACGCTCTCGGGCGGCGAGGTGCGCCGGGTGGCGCTCTGCCGGCTGCTGCTCCAGAAGCCCGACCTCCTGCTGCTGGACGAGCCCACCAACCACCTCGACGCCGAGTCGGTGGCCTGGCTCGAGCAGTTCCTCAAGGAGTACCCGGGCACGGTGGTGGCGATCACCCACGACCGCTACTTCCTCGACAACGTGGCGGGCTGGATCCTCGAGCTGGACCGCGGGGCGGGCATCCCGTGGGAGGGCAACTACTCCTCCTGGCTGGACCAGAAGAGGCAGCGCCTCGCCATCGAGGAGAAGCAAGAGACCGCCCGGCAGCGCACGCTCGAGCGCGAGCTCGAATGGGTCCGCATGTCGCCGCGGGCGCGCCAGGCCAAGTCCAAGTCGCGCCTGCAGGCCTACGAGCAGCTGCTCGCGGAGGGCGGCAGCGATCGCGAGGGCCAGGCCGAGATCATCATCCCGGCGGGCCCGCGGCTGGGCGACGTGGTCGTGCAGGCCGAGCACCTCGCCAAGGGCTACGGCGACCGGCTGCTGATCGAGGACCTCTCGTTCAGCCTCCCGCGCGGCGGCATCGTGGGCGTCATCGGCCCCAACGGCGCGGGCAAGACCACGCTCTTCCGCATGATCACCGGCCAGGAGAAGCCCGATCGGGGCAGCCTCCAGGTGGGGGAGACCGTGCGCCTGGCCTACGTGGACCAGAGCCGCGACAGCCTCGATCCGAGCAAGAACGTGTGGCAGGAGATCTCGGGGGGCGCCGAGCAGCTCCAGCTCGGCACGCGCCAGATGGCCTCGCGCGCCTACGTGGCGTCCTTCAACTTCAAGGGCTCCGACCAGCAGAAGAAGGTGGGCGATCTCTCCGGCGGCGAGCGCAACCGCGTGCACCTGGCCACCCTGCTCAAGAGCGGCGGCAACCTGCTGCTGCTCGACGAGCCGACCAACGACCTCGACGTGGACACCCTCCGCGCCCTCGAGGACGCGCTGCTGTCCTTCGCGGGCTGCGCGGTGGTGATCAGCCACGACCGCTGGTTCCTCAACCGGGTCGCCACCCACATGCTCGCCTTCGAGGGCGACAGCCGGGTGGTCTGGTTCGAGGGCAACTACGAGGACTACGAGGCCGACCGGCACAAGCGCCTCGGCTCGGCGGCCGACACGCCGCACCGCATCCGCTACAAGCCGCTCACGCGCGGCTAGTCGCGAGGAGGGCCGCGCCATGTTCAAGGACACCGTGACGTCCCGGGAGGAGCTGCGGGCCATCTTCGGCGCGCCGATGGAGCGCGCCGTCCTCAAGGAGCGGGCGAGCCTCGACGTGCACTCGCGGGCCTTCATCGCGAGCGCGCCCTTCGTGCTGATCGCCACCTCGAGCGCGGCGGGCCGCTGCGACGTCTCGCCCAAGGGTGACGCGCCCGGCTTCGTGCTGGTGCTCGACGACCACCACCTGGTGGTCCCCGACCGGCCCGGCAACAACCGCATCGACGGGTTCACCAACATCGTGGAGAACCCGCACGTCGGGATGATCTTCCTGATCCCGGGCCGCGAGGACACCCTGCGGGTCAACGGCCGCGCCTCCATCGTGCGCGACGGCGAGATCCTGGACCGGCTCGCGGTCCAGGGCAAGCGCCCCAAGGTCGCGATCGGGGTGGAGGTCGAGGAGTGCTTCCTCCACTGCGCGAAGGCCTTCAAGCGCTCCGGCCTCTGGGAGCGGGAGCGCTGGCCCGACGTGGCCGGGCTGCCCTCGATGGCCCGCATGCTGTGGGACCAGATCGAGGCGAAGCCGGCCGGGCACGCCTGCGTCGAGGACTACGAGCGCGACCAGCAGGAGCGCCTGCGCAAGACGCTCTACTGACCCGACCGCTCGATGAGCCCCGATCTCCCCCGCCGCGCCGACGTCGTGATCATCGGGGCCGGCGCCATCGGCGCCAGCATCGCGTACCAGCTCGGCCGGCGCGGAATGCGCGACGTGGTCGTGCTCGAGCGCGACGTGGTCGGCGCCGGCTCGACCAGCAAGGCGGCGGGCGGCATCCGCGTGCAGTTCGCGACCCGGGTGGAGATCGAGCTCTCGCTCCGCGGCATCGCCTTCTTCAAGCGCTTCGAGGACGAGATGGGGGTGCCCTGCGATTTCCACCAGGAGGGCTACCTCTTCGTGGTGACCGACGAGCCGACGCTCGCGCGCTTCCGCGAGAACGTGGCGCTGCAGCGGAGCATGGGCGCGGACGTGCGGGTGATCGCGCCCGACGACGCGCGCGCCCTGGTGCCGTCGCTCAACGTGGACGATGCGATCGCCGCGGTCTGGGGGCCCACCGACGGCCACGCCTCGCCCAACGACGTGGTGCAGGCCTACGCGGCCCAGGCGCGGGCCCGCGGCGTGCGCATCGTGGAGGACACCCCGGTCACCGGGATCGTGCTGGAGCGTGGCCGGGTGACCGGCGTGCGCACCCCGGCCGGCGCCATCGCGACGCGGCTCGTGGTCAACGCGGCCGGCCCGTGGGCCCCGCTGGTCGGCCGGATGGCCGGGCTCGAGCTGCCGGTGGACCCGCGGCGGCGCCACATCTTCGTGACCGACGCCTTCGATGGCATCCGCCATCCGATGCCGCTCGTCACCGATACCGGCAGCGGCTTCTACTGCCGGAGCGAGCAGGGGGCGATCCTGATGAGCCCGGGCGATATCGGCGCCGCCACCGAGTACGAGGCGCAGGTGGACTGGAGCATGCTCGAGCTGGCGGTCGAGAAGGCGATCCGGCGCGTCCCCGCGCTCGAGGGCGCGCAGGTGCGGCACGCGTGGGCCGGACTGCGGCCGCTCACGCCGGACGGCCGCGCCATCCTGGACTGGGCGCCCGGCGTGGAGGGGCTCTACCTGGCGGTGGGCTTCTGCGGGCACGGCTTCCAGCATTCCCCCGCGGTGGGCGAGACGGTGGCCGAGGTGCTGCTCGACGGCCGCTCGAGGCTCGACATCCACGAGCTGCGCCTCGGCCGGTTCCCCTCGGCTTGACAGGGCGGCGCCGGGCCGCTAACGTCCAAGTTCCGCGGTGATGCAGAACGTTTCGCTCGATCGTCTCCGGCAGGTGGCGAGCCTGGCCCGCTCGGTGGCCAGCGCGCTTGACGTCGACACCGTCCTCCGGCAGGTCGTGGAGGCGGTGCTCTCGCTGCGGCCGCGGGCCTTCTGCGTGGTGCGCCTGGTGGACGTCGAGCGCGGCGGGTACCGGCTCGCGGCCAAGGGCGGCGTCGACGACGACGAGGCGGACGTCGAGACGGTGGCCGAGCTCATCCCGTTCGGGCACGGCGTCACCCACGTGGTCGCGCAGAGCGGGCAGCCGCTGCTCCTGTCCGACGTGCTCGGCGACTCGCGGCTCGTGTCCGCGATGTGGAGAGAGGGGCGCGGCCTCCGGGCCTACTACGGCGTGCCCATCAGCGCGGGCGGTGAGCTGATGGGCGTGCTCAGCGTGGCGCTCTCCGAGACCGCGCCGCCCACCGAGGAGGAGCGCGAGATCGTGGACCTGCTGGCGAGCCACGCGGCGGTCGCGATCGGCAACGCGCGCCTCTTCGCGGAGAGCGAGACCCGGCGCCGCACCGCGGAAGCCCTCGCGGAGGTCTGGCGCTTCCTGTCCGAGACCTTCGACGTGGCCGCGCTCGGCCAGCGCATCGCCGACGTGGTGCTGCGGGCCCTGCGCGTGCGCGCCGCCGTGCTCTACCGTCTCCAGCCCGGGCCGGGCGATCTCGAGGTGATCGGCCGCGCGGGGGAGGCGGAGCGGTTCTACCAGCCCGGCATGGTGGTTCCCGCCGGTCACGGGGTGGTCGGGCTGGCGGTGAACCGCCGGCAGCCGGTGGTCACGCCCGACGTACGGGTGGATGCCCGCATCGCGTCCACCGACGCCATGCGCCCGGGGCAGACCTTGTGCCCGTCGGTGCTCTCCCTGCCGCTGGTGGTGAAGGGCCAGGTGGTGGGCGGCTTCACGGTCGGCGACCTCCTCGGCCGCGTCTACACCGACGAGGATCTCCGTCTGGCCCAGACCTTCGCGGACCAGGCGGCGGTGGCGCTGGAGAACGCGCGTCTCTTCGCGGAGACGGAGCGGCGGCGCCGCGAGAGCCTGGCGCTCGGCAACGTGAGCCAGACCCTCGCGCAGTCGCTCCATCCCGGCGGCGTCGCCCAGCGGGTGGTGGACTGCGTGCGGGAGCTGGTCGGCGTGCTCGCGGCCTCCGTGTTTCGCCTCGATCCCGCGTCGGACGCGCTGGAGGAGGCGGCCTCGTCGGGGCTGTCGCCGTTCCGCGCCCGGCGGCCGCGATTCCCGCGCGGCGTCGGGGCGGTCGGCCTCGCGGTCACCGAGCGGCGCGCGGTGGTCTCGGACAATGTCCTGGTCGACCCGCGGCTGCGGTTCCCCTCCGAGGTGCGCGCGTTCCTCGAGACCACCCCGATCCGCGCGATCCTCGCGGTGCCGCTCATCGTGAAGGAGCAGGTGATCGGCGCGCTCGGCCTCGTGGACGCGAGCGGCCGCGTCTTCACCGACGACGACGTGCGGCTCGCTCAGGCCTTCGCGGATCAGGCGGCGGTCGCGCTGGAGAACGCGCGGCTCTACGCGGACGCCGAGCGGGGGCGGGTCGAGGCCGAGGCGCTGGCCGGGCTGGCGCGCACCATCACCGCCACCCTGGATCCCACCTCGGTGCTGCGCCGGGTCGCGGCGGCCGGCCGGGAGCTGTGCGGCAGCGACCTCGCCCACATCCTGCTCCGCGACGCCGAGACCGACACGATGTTCGCCCGCTACGGCGTGGGCCACGCGGCGGACGAGGCGGATGCGCCCCGCATCACGCGCGGCCGGGGCGCGGGGGGCCAGGCGTGGAGCACGGGCCGGCCCTTCCGCACCGCGAACCGGCCGGACGACCCGCGGGTGCGCGACGACTATCCGGAGGCGACCCGGCGGGAAGGGGTCATCGCCACGCTCGTGGTCCCGATCTGGATCAGCGGGCAGGTGGAGGGGCTCCTCTACGTCTCCAACCGCGCGGACCGGTCCTTCACCGATCGCGACGAGGCGATCCTGATCCGCCTGGCCGACCACGCGGCGATCGCGATCCAGAACGCCACCCTGTACAGCCACCTGCAGCGGCTCTCCGGGCGCCTGATGGAGGTGCAGGAGGCGGAGCGCCGCCACCTGGCCCGCGAGCTCCACGACGAGATCGGCCAGCTCCTCACCGGGCTGCGCCTCACCCTCGACGTGCCCGAGCCCCCGTCCCCCGCGCTGGCCGAGCGGCTCGGGCAGGCGCAGGCCCTGGTGCAGGAGCTGCTCGAGCGCATCCGCGCGCTCTCGCTCGACCTGCGGCCGAGCATCCTCGACGACCTGGGCGTGCTGCCCGCGCTGCTCGACAACATCGAGCGGTACATGAGCCAGACCAAGATCCGCGTCCACCTCGAGCACAGCGGGCTCGACCGGCGCTTCGCCCCGGAGACCGAGACCGGCGTCTACCGGATCGTCCAGGAGGCGCTGACCAACGTGGCGCGCCACGGTCACGTGGACGAGGTGACGGTGCGCCTCTGGGCCACCGACGACGTGCTGGGCGTCCAGGTCGAGGACCACGGCGCGGGGTTCGATCCGGACGCGGTCCTCGGCGCCGGCCGGAGCGGCGGCCTCGCCGGGCTGCGCGAGCGGGCCGCACTGCTGAACGGCCACCTGACGGTGGAAACCCATCCGGGCCGCGGGGTGCGGCTCACCGCCGAGGTCCCGCTCAACGGGTCCTTGCGAAGGGCCGGGGACTCATGAAGACGATCAGCGTGGTACTGGCCGAGGATCACCACGTGGTGCGGCAGGGCCTGCGCGCGCTCCTCGCGGCGGAGGCCGATCTCGAGGTGGTGGGCGAGGCGTCGAGCGGCCTCGAGGTGGGCGACCTGGTGGAGCGCCTCAGACCCGACGTGCTGGTGGTGGACTTCGTGATGCCCGGGCTGAACGCGCCCGACATCATCCGGCGGGTGGCCCGGGCCTCCCCGCGCACGCGCGCCCTCGTCCTCTCGATGCACGCGAACCCGGCCTACGTCGTCGAGGCCATCCAGAGCGGGGCGGCCGGCTACGTGCTCAAGGGCTCGAGCGCGGCGGAGCTGGTGCGGGCCATCCGTGCGGTGGCGGACGGCTCCCGCCACCTGAGCCCGCCGCTCTCCGAGGAGATGGTGGAGGCGTACGCGCAGCGCGCGGTGCCGACCGGCCTCGATCTCTATCGCACGCTCACCCAGCGGGAGCGCGAGGTCCTGCATCTCGCGGCGGAGGGGCAGACCAGCGCGCAGATCGGGGCGCGGCTCAACATCAGCCCGCGCACGGTGGAGGTGCACCGGGCGAACCTGCTGCGCAAGCTGCGGCTCCGGGGCCAGAGCGACCTGGTCCGCTACGCGGTGGGGCGCGGGATCCTCACGGTCGACGGCTGAGCGCCCGCGGGCAAATTACGTACGTGTACGCATAGACGCGGGCGCACCCGCTCGCGCATGGTAGCGAGCAGTGCGAACGCGGACCGCGAGGGCACGCCGGCTCCTCGATGCCTGATCCCGAGACTCCTCCGGCCACCATCCTGGTCGTGGAAGACGAGGAAGAGGTGCGCGCGCTCGCTCGCGACGTTCTCGAGATGAACGGTTTCCGCGTGCTGGAGGCGCTCGACGTGGCCGACGCGGTCCGCCTCGCCCAGACGCATCCCGGCCCGATCGACCTGCTGATCACCGACGTGGTGATGCCGGGCACCAGCGGCCCGGAGCTGGCGCGGCGGCTGCGCGCGCATCGCCCCGGGCTGCGCGTGCTCTGCATGTCGGGCTACCCGGAGAGCGAGGACCGGCGGATCGGCGGCGAGGCCGGCTGGACCGCGTGGCTGCAGAAGCCCTTCACGCCCGACGTGCTGATGCGGAAGGTGCGCGACTGCCTGACTACCAGCTGAGCGTGCCGGTCCGGAAGTAGCCGACGAACTGCCAGAGGATCCCCGCCAGGAACATGACGAACCCGAGGTAGGTGAGCGCCCGGAAGGCGGTGGGCGCCGGGGTGCCGCGCCGCCACTCGCCCGCGATCGAGAACCAGAGGCCGGCCAGCAGCAGCGCGCCGACTCCCGCGGCCTGGAGCAGCCAGCCCGCCATCACGCCCATCGTGAACTGCGGGTCGAAGAAGATCGTCGGATGGTACATGGTCGCTCCTGTCCTCAGCGGGGCTGCATGCGGATGGCGCCGTCCAGACGGATCACCTCGCCGTTGAGCATCGGGTTCTCGATGATGTGGACCGCGAGGGCGGCGTACTCCACCGGCCGTCCGAGCCGGGGCGGGAAGGGGACCTGCTTGCCCAGCGAGATCCGCGCGGGCTCGGGCAGGCCGGCCAGCATCGGCGTCTCGAAGAGCCCCGGGGCGATGGTCATGACCCGGATGCCCAGCTCGGCCAGATCACGGGCGATCGGCAGCGTCATGCCGACCACGCCACCCTTGGACGCGGAGTAGGCGGCCTGGCCGATCTGGCCGTCGAAGGCGGCGACCGATGCGGTGTTGATCACCACGCCGCGCTCGCCCTCGGCGTTGGGCGCGTTCTTGGCCATCTGGGCGGCGGCGAGGCGGATGCAGTTGAAGGTGCCGATCAGGTTGACCTGGATGGTGCGCGCGAAGCCGGCCAGATCGGCGGGCCCCCGCTTGCCGAAGGTCTTGTCCGCGGTGCCGATGCCCGCGCAGTTGACGAGGGCGGTGACCGCCCCGTAGCGCGCGACCGCCCCCTCGAGGGCCGCGGTCACCTCGTCGGGATTGGTGACGTCGGCGGGCGCGAAGAGGGCCCGCTCGCCGAGGCCGCCGGCGACCTGGGCGCCCGGCGACTTCGCGAGATCGAGCAGCACCACCGACCCGCCGCCCGCGTGCAGGCGCTCCGCGGTCGCCCGGCCGAGACCGGAGGCGCCGCCCGTGATCACCGTGACCGATCCCGCGATCTGCATGCCGTCCTCCTCCTCCGGAGTCCTGTCGCCGACGGTGTAGTATAACCGAGCCGACCATGCCGCTTCCCCTCTGGATCCGGACCCCGGACGACCTGCAGGCCCTGGCCCGCGAGCTCGAAGGCGCGGGGGCGCTGGCCATCGACACCGAGGCCGATAGCCTGCACCACTACCCGGGCAAGCTCTGCCTGGTGCAGCTCGCCGACGCGCGCGGGCGCGGGCACCTGGTGGACCCGCTGGCGCTGCGCGACCTCTCGCCCCTGGGCGCCGCGCTGGCCGATCCGGGGACGCTCAAGGTGCTGCACGCCGCCGACAACGACCTCGCCTATCTCAAGCGCCTCTACGGCGTGACGGTGGTCTCGCTCTTCGACACCGCGGTGGCCGCGCGGTTCCTGGGCGCGCCCGCGCTCGGCCTCGAGGGGCTGCTCACCCAGTACCTGGGGGTCACCGCGGTGAAGTCGCGCCAGAAGGACGACTGGTCCCGGCGCCCGCTCACCGCGGAACAGGAGGCCTACGCGCTCGACGACGTGCTCCACCTCATCCCGCTGCGCGAGCGCCTGCTGGAGGAGCTCCACGCGATCGGGCGGGCGCAGTGGGTGGAGGAGGAATGCGCCGGGCTGGCCGCGCTGGTGGTGCCCGAGAAGCCGGCGGACCCCGACGCCTACATGAAGATCAAGGGCGCGCGCGAGCTGGACGCGCGCGGGCTCGGAGTGCTGCGCGAGCTCTACGCCGCGCGCGAGACGCTGGCGCTGCGGCTCGATCGCCCGCCGTTCATGATCGTGGGCAACGAGAGCCTCGTCGTGCTCGCGGCCCGCCGGCCCCTGGACGCCGAGGGCATCCTGGCGGTGCCCGGCTGCACGCCGCCGGTGGTGCGCCGGGCCGGGCCGGCGATCCTCGAGGCGATCGAGCGCGGTCTCGCGCTGCCCGACGCGGACCTGCCCGCCTACCGGCCGACCCCGCGGCCGCACGTGCCTGCGGCCCAGCGGCGGCGCGGGGAGGCGCTGCGCGAGTGGCGCGCCAAGGCCTCCAAGGAGATCGGCCTCGACCCGGGCGTGCTCTTTCCCCAGCGCCTCATCGACCGGCTCGCCGCGGCGCCGCCCGCCGACCTTGCCGCGCTGCGACAGGTGGAGGGCGTGCGCGATTGGCGTGTCGGGCTCTTCGGCACGGACCTGCTGAAGGCGCTCGCGGCCGCCTGACCGGGCCGGCTCCCGCCGGCTTGCCCTGGGTCCCGGTTGGTGGTACCGCTGAGGGCATCTGGAGTGGACGGAGCAGCACCGGAAGGAGGGTCCCCATGGCCTCCGATTCCCGCTACGTTCGCGAAGGTGTCATCGCCGGCCTGATCGGGGCCACGCTCGTGGCCGTGTGGTTCCTCATCTACGACGCGGCGATCGGGCGCCCGTTCCGCACCCCCTCGCTGCTCGGCGCCGCCACGTTCCAGGGCGTGACGGATCCGGCCGCGGTGCCCACCGCGACCAGCCTGGTCGTGCAGTACACGGTGCTGCACGGGGTGGTGTTCGCGCTGATCGGCATGCTCATCGCCTACCTGATCGTGTCGGCCCAGCGCGAGCCGAGCCGCGTGCTGATCCTGTTCATCGCGCTGATGGGCTTCGAGGTGTTCTTCCTGGCGGTGCTGACCTGGCTCGCCCACCCGGTGCTCGGCGAGCTCGCGTGGTGGGCGATCCTCGTCGCCAACGCGCTGGCCGCCGGCGGGATGCTCATCTACTTCTTCGTCGGGCATCGCGCGCTCGGTCGCGCCCTGCTGGGGCCGCTCTGGACGCGGGTGGTGCGCGAGGGCATCGTGGCCGGGCTGCTCGGCGCGGTGGCGGTCGCGCTCTGGTTCCTGGCCTACGACGCGGCCGCGGGGGTGCCCCTGCGGACGCCGGCCCTGCTCGGGGCCGCCCTCTTCCACGGCCTCCGCGAGCCGGGCGCGCTCGTGATCACGGCCCCGCTCGTGCTGCAGTACACGGTGGTCCACGGGGCGGCGTTCGTGCTCTTCGGCCTGGCCGCGGCGGGCATGCTCGCGCTCGCGGACCGCGAGCCGCGCCTGCTCTTCGCCTTCGTGATGCTGCTCTGCTGCTTCGAGGTCTTCTTCGCCGCGATGGTGGCGATCCTCGCCGAGTGGCTGCTCGAGGCGGTCCCGTGGTGGACCATCCTCGCGGGCAACCTGCTCGCCGGCCTCGTGATGATGGGCTACTTCCTCCGCGGCCACCGCCTCGCCTGGCACGAGTTCATCCACGCCCGCCGCTAGTTCGGGGTAGACTTCGGCCACGACGCGGCATATTCCGGCGACGAGGAGGCGGGCAACGTGGCGGACGGAGCGCTCAAGGGCCGGGTGGCGGTGGTGACGGGCGGCAACGGAGGGATCGGCCTCGGCATGGCCCGCGGGCTCGCCGCGGCCGGCGCGGCGGTGGTGGTCTCGGGCCGCAACGCGGAGAAGAGCCGGGGCGCGGTCGCCGAGCTCGCCAAGCTCGGAGCGCCCGCGGTGGCGATCGAGGCCGACGTGGCCGACGAGGCGGCGGTGAACGCGCTGGTGCGCGCCACCGTGGATCGCTTCGGCCGCCTCGACATCATGGTCAACAACGCGGGCATGAACATCCGCAAGCCGGTGCACGAGCTCACCCTCGCGGAATGGCGGCAGGTGCTCGACACCAACCTGACCAGCGCGTTCCTCACCAGCCGCGCGGTCTACCCGATCATGAAGAAGAACGGGGGCGGGAAGATCATCAACATCGGCTCGATGATGTCGATCTTCGGCACCTCCTTCGCGCCCGCCTACGCCGCCTCCAAGGGCGGCATCGTCCAGCTGACGAAGGCCACCGCGTCCGCGTGGGCCAAGGACAACATCCAGGTCAACGCGGTGCTGCCGGGCTGGATCGACACCGAGCTGACCACCAACGCCCGGAAAGAGGTGCAGGGTCTGCACGACCGCGTCCTCGCGCGCACGCCGGCGGCGCGCTGGGGCGTGCCCGACGATCTCTCGGGGATCGCGGTGTTCCTCGGCGGTCCCGCGTCCGATTTCGTGACCGGAACCGCGATTCCGGTGGACGGAGGCTATTCGATCCAGGGCTGAAGTGCGGTACACTGCACGACGCGTGATGTGGGCGTCGGCACGACTCTTCTTGTTGGCATTGGTGGTGTCCGGCTGCGCGTCGGTCGCCCCGATCGACGCGGCGGTGCGCCGGCCCGCCTCGCCCGACCTGCTGCGCTTCGGGGTGGACACCTTTGCGTTCGCCAACGAGAGCCGCAGCAAGAATCCCGGCAAGCCCGACCTCTACGCCAACTACTGCTTCGTGATGGTGCGCGCGGTGACGCAGTTCCAGCGCTTCGCCCGCTTCGATCCCGCCGCGCCCCGGCTCGCCTCCGCGGAGTACGTGGCCCGCGTCAAGGACGTGGTCGCCCAGGCGCCCTGGGAGGACCCGTGGCCCGCCGACCGGCGGATCGTGATCCCCGGCTACGGGTCGCTGCACGAGTTCTCCCGCGCCCAGGAGGCGGCGGTGAAGGAGGGGATGGTCGGGCGCTTCTGGACGCTCGTGCACTGGACCAACTGGCGCGTGGTGTTCCCGATGCCGCGCTGGCAGCAGGAGCGGGTCGCGCGCGAGACGCTCGCCGAGCTCGGCGAGGGGCGGCCGGTGCAGTTCCTGGTCACGAACCTCCCCACGTGGGAGCTCAACCACACCGTGCTCGCCTACGCGTACGCGCTCGACCCGGCCGGCAACGTGCGTTTCACGGTCTACGATCCGAACGACCCCGACGAGCCCGGGTACGTCACCTTCGATCGGACCGAGCGGCGCTTCGAGGCGAGCCGGCTCCACGACACCCTGGTCGGCCCGATCCGGGCCTTCCGCATGTACTACGGGGCGCTGCTCTAGACCGATGCCGAGCGAGCCCGCCGCCCCCGACTGGTACTCGCACGGGCTGAATCGCGTCGCTTACTACCGGCTGGCCACCGCGGCCG
>DATFGS010000508.1:0-6327 GCA_035249225.1 Candidatus Methylomirabilota bacterium
TCAGCGTGACCTTCTCGACCGTGATCTTGAAGTCGGGCTCGGCCTTGGTCGGAGCGGGCGCCGCGGGTGGAGCCGGAGCGGGGGCCGCCGGCTTCGCGGGCGCCGCGCTCGGCTTGGCGGGCGTCGCGGGCGCGGGCGCCCCGCCGGCGGGTTCCGGCTTCTTGGTCAGCTCGAGCAAGTCGATCTGCTCCTGCTTGTCGCGCACCGCCTTGAGGTCGAGCCCCTCGATGTCCACGCTCGAGATCGTGACCACCCGCGACACCAGATTGACCTCCTTGAGCCCCACCCCGATCCGCGGCACGGTCAGGAACGGTGTCGCCTTCCCGGGCTGGGCCAGCGCCAGGCTGGTCAGGGTCAGATCCCCGGTGACGAGACCGACCGCGAGGCCGCCCTGCCCGCCCCTCGCCAGCTCGAGCTTGAGGGTCATCGTGACCCCGGCGATACCCGACTCGAGCGAGGCCGGCAGGGTCGGCGGGAGATAGGGCCGGATCTGCAGCAGGCTGAAGTTCTGGATGGAGAACTTCCCGCCGAACGAGGTCGGCGTCAGGTCGATGTCCTCCGCCGAGAACTCGATCGGCGAGCTGTTGAGCGCGCCGTGCACCTCCAGCCTGCCCACCGGTCCCGACGGCTTGGTCGTGAGGTTGCCCGCCTCGATCGAGAGATCCTGCACCTTCCACTCGCTGACCGGGGTGACCGCGCGATCGATGGCGGTGAGGTTGGCCCGGATCAGCGCGAACCGGTCGATCCCGATCGTCCAGCGCGACTTGGCCTTGGGCTCGGTCGGCGGCGGCGGCGGCTCACCCGCGGACGTGGCGAGCCGGGCCAGGATGTCGGAGAAGTTGAACACGGTCGCGCTCACGCGCACCAGCTTCACGGTGGGCGCGGTGAGCACGAACTCGGCGACCCGGATGTGGCCGAAGATGGCCGACCACGGCACGACCCGCACGTCCAGGCGCTCGAACTCGACGAAGGCCTGGGCGGGGTCCGGCTCCGCGAGCCGGAACTTCTTGATCGCCACCCGCCCCGTGAACAGGTTGATGTCGATGTCCTCGATGGAGGCGGCCCGGCCGGTGATCGCGGGGATCTGCTTGAGCGCCTGCCACTTCACGATCTCGGGCAGCGTCCAGATGAAGGCGATCCCCACCACCAGCAGCACGGCCAGGACGATCAGCCAGCGCTTCATCCGGCGGCTCAGCGGGCGCATCGTGACCAAGACCGGGGCCTAGACCGGGGCCTGGCCCGAGGACGGCTTCAGGAAGGAGTACACGCTGGTGAAGTCGCGCCGCCCGAGGCCGTGGGACGAGGCGAGGCGGTAGACCTGCTGGGCCGCGGGCGTCACGAACAGCGGCACCCGGAGGTTCCGCGCCGCGTCCACCGCCAGGCCGAGATCCTTGCACATCAGGTCGGTCATGAAGCCCGGCTTGTAGTCGTTGCTCGACGCCGCGGTCGGCATCAGGCCCGGTACCGGGTGCATGAAGCCCATCAGGAACGTGTTGCCGGACGACTTGGAGATGACGTCGGTGACCACCTTGGGGTCCATGCCGAAGCCCTCCGCGATGCGGAACGCCTCGCTCACCGCGACCCCGCAGACCCCCGCGATCAGGTTGTTGCAGAGCTTGACGACCTCGCCGCTCCCCACCGCCCCCACGTGGATGACGTTGGTGCCCATCGCGGCCAGCGCGGGCCTGGCCTCCTCGAAATCGCCGGCGGCCCCGCCCACCATGATCGCGAGCGTGCCGTCGGTGGCGCGCGGCGTCCCGCCCGAGACCGGCGCGTCCATGAAGCGCACGCCCCGCTCCTGGGCGGCCTTCGCCACCCGCTGCGACACCGCCGGGTCGATGGTGGACATGTCCACGCACAGCGTGCCCCTGCGCGCGGCCGCGAGCACGCCGCCGTCGCCGGTGTACACCGATTCCACGTGCGGCGAGGAGGGCAGCATCGTCACGACGATGTCCGCGGTGGCCACCGCCTCCGCCGCGCTCGCCGCCGCGGTCATGCCCGCCGCGGCGGCGGCCTTCACCGCCTCCGGGTTGGCGTCGAACGCGGTCACGGTGAAGCCCTTCTTCACGAGGTTCTTCGCCATGGGCAGCCCCATGGTGCCCACGCCGATGAAGCCGATGCGCGTCATGCCTTGCCTCCCTGGGATCGGAGCGAGACGCCCGCCCACTCCTCGATGATCCGCGCGATCGCGGTGTGATCCTGCTCGGCCATGCCGCGGGCCATCGCGAGACGGTAGACCTCGGCGGCGGCGCGCGCCACCGGCGACGGCACGCCCGCCTCCTGGGCGAGCCGGCCGTAGCCGTCGAGATCCTTCACCATGAGGCGGATCGCGAAGCCCGCGTCGAAGGCGCCGTTGAGGATGAAGCGCGGGAACTTGTTGTCGCTCGCGTTGGAGCGCCCGCTCGAGGCCTGCAGGATCTCGACCGCGCGCGTGGGATCCACTCCGGCCCGCGCCGCCACCGCGACCGCCTCGATGGTCAGGGCCAGGATGCCGCCCGAGCACATGTTGTTCACGAGCTTGATCGCGTGCCCCGCGCCGACCGGACCGGCGTGGAAGATGTTCTTGCCCATGCAGGCCAGCACCGCGCGGGCGCGCTCCAGCAGCGCGGGATCGCCGCCCACCATGATCGCGAGCGTGCCCTCCACCGCCCCGCGCACGCCGCCCGAGACCGGCGCGTCGATGAGGGCCGAGCCGCGCGCGACCACCTCGCGCTCGAGCTCACGCGTGACCGACGGATCGGCCGAGGTCATCTCGAGCACGAGGCTTCCCGGCCGGAGCGCGTCGAGCAGGCCCTTGGCGCCCAGCAGCACCTCCCGGACCTCGCGCGAGGTGGGCAGGATGGTGATGACGGTCTGCGCGGCGGTCGCGACCTCGGCGGGCGAGGCCGCCCAGGTCGCCCCGCGGGCCAGGAGGGGGCGGGCCGCGTCCTGCCGGATGTCGTTGACCACCAGCGTGTAGCCGCCATCGATCAGGCGGCCCGCCATCGGCACGCCCATGTTGCCCAACCCGATGAATCCGATCGTCTCGCTCATGCCTGCCGTCGTGCCTCCTGTATGCTCGGGGCCATGCTGCTTGGCTTGGCGCTCATCGCGATCGCCGCCGCGTCGTGGGGCACGACCGGCGCCACCATGACTCTACTCTCCCGCGAGGCCGCGGTGTCGCCGCTCCTGGTCGGCTGGAGCCGCCTCGCCGTCGCCGCGCCCGTCCTCGTGCTCGCCGCCGCCGGCGTCGGCCGCTTCGGCGCGCGCCACGCCCGGCTCCGCCCCTGGCCGTCGCTCGCCGATCTGCCGCTCTGCTGCGCGCTCGGTCTCGCGATGGCCGCGTACCAGGTCTGCTACTTCCGCGCGGTCACCCTCGTCGGCGTCGCGCCCGCCGCGCTCCTCGCCATCTGCTCCGCCCCGCTCCTCATCGCGGTGCTGGCCACCCTCTTCCTCGGCGAGCGGCTGACCCCGCTCGTCCGGCTATCGCTCGGGATGGCAGTCGCCGGGACCGCGCTGCTCGTGGTCGGCCCGCGCGGGGTCGGCGAGATCGCGGGCCGGTTCGGTCTGGGGGCGCTGCTCGCGCTCGGCGCGGGGGTATCTTACGCCGTGTACGCGGTGGCCGCAAAGGGGCTCCTGGCGCGCGTGACGCCGCTCGCGGTGTCGGCGATCACCTTCGCGCTGGCCGCGCTGCTCCTCGCCCCCGCGCTGCTCGTGGAGGACGCGCCCGCGCGCGCGCTGGCCGCGGGCTGGCCGCTGCTGCTCTACCTGGGCATCGGGCCCACCGCGGTGGCCTACGTGATGTTCACCGCCGGCCTCGGCCGCGTGCCCGCCACCGCGGCGGGCATCGTCTCGCTGCTGGAGCCGCTCACCGCCACCACGCTCGGCCTACTCGTCTTCGGCGAGCGCCTGGGCCCCATCGGCCTCGCGGGCGCCGTCCTCCTCCTGGCCGCCCTGGCCCTGCTCACCGCCCCGCGTCAGCCCCCACTCAGATGCGGTCGAGGAGGCGGGTGACCGCGCGGCTGAAGGTGCAGTTGGGCACAACACAGGAGTGCTTGCCCGAGCCGCCGCCCACCATCACGTAGACGTCCTCCGCCGCCGGCACGCGGGGCAGCCGCACCGAGTCGTCGGTCTCCTTGGCCATCCAGGTGGGCCAGTCGTGCATGCCCCACATGCCGCCCAGCTTCATGCGCCCGAGCGGCATGCGCGCGTTCTCGAAGACGAAGCGCTGCACGTCGGCGCGGGTGAACCCGTCGGCCGCGATGGTGGCCGCGTGCTCGGGCCCGAGCACGACGAGGAGCTGGCTCTGCGAGAGGTACCAGCCCACGTTGGAGCCGAGCGAGGTGGCCACGTCGGCCACATTGTTGAGGATGCCGGGCGCGGTGGTGGATACGTGGTCGTTGACGTTGTGCGGGCCCTCGCCGCCGAACACGGTGACCACGCTCTGGTCCTCCCGGAAGCCGAGCGCGACGTGCAGCGGCTCCCACGGCGAGTCCTCGCGCTCGGTGATCGCGTAGGAGAACTTGGCCGGGCTGCCCTGCGTCGCCATGTCCCCGCGGCCGGGCCACCCGCCGCCCACGTTCATCAGGATCAGCCGGATCGCGCGCCCGATGGTGGCGTTGGGGCGGAAGCCCGGCCCGAGCAGGCCGGAGCCCGCGTGCATCCCGATCCGCCGCGCGTAGGGCCCGCTCACCACGAGCAGCGGCGCCACCGGATGCGTGGTGGCCTGGACGCCGTAGAGATTGAACGCGGGGTCGAGGAGGGCCTGGACCGCCGCCACGATCACCGGGAAGTACGCGGGCTCGCAACCCGCCATGACCGCGTTCACCGCGAGCTTCTCGACCGCGCACTCGCGCCAGAGCGGGGCCATCACCCCGAGCGATTCGCCGGGCCTGGTCCGGGCGCCCGCCAGCATCGCGCGCACTCGCTCCTCGGTGGGCGGCACGAACGGGAGGCCGTCGCACCACTCCCGCTTGCAGAACTCCGCATAGACGTCTTCTTCCGGCAGGGTGAGGGCCGTCTCGACGCTCTGACTCACGACGGGCTCGCTCATGGCGCGCTCAGCGGGCGCCCAGCATGGCGTCGATCTGCTCCACCGCCTGCGCGATCCGGCGGCTCACGCCCTCCGGCGCCTCGCCGCCCAGCGGATGCTGGACCACGAGCAGCGGGAGCCCGGTGGCGCCGAGCGCCGCCATCTCCCCCAGGGCCAGGCGCTGGAACACGGTGGTGGTGATCAGTCCCGCGGGCGTCCCGGCCTTCGCCAGCTCCAGCGAGTCGTGGAGACTCCACGACGTGCAGGAGCCTCAGTCCGCGGATCCCGAGAAGACGAGATCGCACTCCTTCGACAGCTGCTCGATGATCGAGTGCGCGGCGCCGGTGGCCGCGTTGGCCTTCCGGATGATCACCACGCGCTCGACGCCGTGACGCTCCTTGAGCGCCTCGCCGATGCCGGCGACCAGGCGGTCGAAGTTGTGCTTCGTGTTGTCGAGGAAGCCCACCGTGAGGCCGCGCAGGTCGGCGGGCAGCGGCGGAATCGCCGTCGTCGCCGTCCGGAGCTCGGCCACCGGGCTCAGCACCGTGATGAGGGACATGTCGGTCTCCTGCGAGTCGGGTGAACGGCGTGGTCCGAGCCCGAGCCCGGATCCATTGCGTCGTATAGTACCGCACATGCTCGTCCTGGCGCTGGACGTCGGCACCAGCTCCGCCCGCGCCCGCGCCTTCGACGCCTCCGGCCGCGCCCTCCCGGGCGCGGAGGGCCAGGTCGCCTACGAGCCGCGCACCACCCCGGACGGCGGCGTCGAGCTCGCCGCCGATCGCCTCCTCGCCGCGGTCGCCGACGCGCTCGACGCCTGCCTCGCGGGATGCGGCGCGCGCGCGTCCGAGATCGCGGCGGTCGGCGCCTCCGTGTTCTGGCACAGCCTGCTCGCGCTCGACGCCGCGGGCCGCCCGCTCACCCCCGTCATCACGTGGGCCGATACGCGCAGCGCGCCCGCGGCCGCCGCGCTCCGCCGCGAGCACGACGAGCGCCGCGTCCATGCGCGCACCGGCGCGCCGCTGCACCCCGCGTTCTTTCCGGCCAAGCTCCGCTGGCTGCGCGAGTCGCGCCCCGAGGTCTTCACGCGCGCCGCGGTCTGGTGCGGCTTCGGCGAGTACCTGCACGCGCAGCTCACCGGCCGTCTCGCGGCGAGCCTCTCGATGGCCTCCGGCACCGGCCTGCTCGATCAGGCGACGGGCGGGTGGGAGGGCGACATGCTGGCCGCGGCCGGGATCGCGGTCGCGCAGCTTCCGCCCATCGACGACGCCGCCGCGCCCGGCCTGGCCTCGCCGCACGCCGCGCGCTGGCCCGCG
>DATFGS010000509.1:0-2609 GCA_035249225.1 Candidatus Methylomirabilota bacterium
ATGCAGGTTGACCTTCACCTTGCGGCCCTGCGACAGGATGTTGACGGTGCCGTCCTCGTTGGCCGAGAGGTAGACCCCGTAGGTCGACGGGGGCGCGCAGAGCTTGTCCACCTCTTCCTTGAGCGAGGTGATCTGCTCCCGCGCCTCGTAGAGCGCGTTGACGAGCTTCTCGTTCTGGTTGAACGCCTGGACGAGCTGGCGGTTGGCCTCGCGCAGCTTGTTCTCCAGGATCATGAACTCCTTCGGCGCGTCCTCCAGCTTCTTGCGCAGCCGTCCGGTCTCGGTCTCGAGCGAGCGGACGTAGGCCTGCAGGTCCTGGACCTGGACCTCGTATTCGGTGAGGCGCCGCCGGTAGTTGGAGTCGGTCATGGGGAGGAATTTCGAGAGACCTTTCATCCCTTCGGACGAAGGCTCTCGGCTAGGATTGCCCTTCTTGTCGAACTCCTTCATGTTCGCCCATTCCTTTCCGGGTGAACCATCGGGCACTTCCAGCGCTTCCTTGCGCGCCGCCCAAGCCTCCGAAAGGTGACCTCAGTATAGGAGTCCGTTTCGCGTTAAGTCAAGCGAATTGGCCTCTTTTTGCCCTCGGGAGCCATTGATTTCATTTCACTTTCTCCGATTCCCCGTGTGGCGTTCACCTATCGCTGTCACCGTCTAAACCGTGGCTCACCCGAGCCGGTTCCGGAGCCCTCGCGACGGGCCTGCAAAAAGTGCAAGCAGTTTCGGTGCCATGTATCTGGGCTCCCCGGACGCCCGGAGCGCTCGACTTCTCCTCGCGCGCGCGGCGGCGGTCCTCGCGATGGCCACGCCATGAGCAGCGGCGCGGGAAAGTGGCTACGCATCGCGCAGCGGCGGGATTTCGTCGTATAACTCGGTCATGTCGAGCGCATGTCGGCGTCTCGGGATCACGCTGGCCCTCCTCCTCACGCTCACCGGCGTGGCCTGGGCGCAGGGTGGTGTGCTCCGGGTGGGCCTGTCCTCGGTGTCCGCCTCACTCGATCCCGCCACCACGCTCGAAGGGCCAGTTTCCGTCATCGCACGGCAAATCTTCGACACCTTGGTGCAGTACCGCGACGTCACCAGCGATATCGAGCCCGGGCTGGCCGCCCAGTGGTCGGTGTCGCGCGACGGCCTCGTGTGGACGTTCCGGCTGCGCGAGGGCGTACGCTTTCACGACGGGACCGCCCTGACCGCCCAGCTGGTGGTCGAGAGCCTCGACCGGGTCATCCAGCCCAGCGCGGCCCACGCGCCCAGCCCCAACATGGCCGCGCCACGGCTGATCCGGGGCACGCCGGGCGTGGTCAAGGAGGTCAAGGCGCTGGACGCGCGCACCGTCCAGATCAGCCTCCTGCTGCCCTACGCGCCGCTGCCCGCGGTGCTGGCCCATCCCGCCTTCTCGATCGTCCTGGCGAGCAGCGCGGGCCAGCGCTGGGTCGGCACCGGGCCGTTCGCGCTCACCGAGGCGAGCGTGGGGCGGGTGGTGCTGGACGCGAACCCGGGCTACTGGGGCGGGCCGCCCCGGTCAACGCGGCTGGTCTTCCTGGACGCCGGCGAGGATGGCCGCGGCGAGGCGATGCTGGAAGCCCAGGCGGTGGACGTGTTCCTCACGTCGCGGGCCCCGTCCCGGACGGCCGGGACGCAGTCGATCCCGAGCTGGAGCGTCGGGTATCTCGCGCTCGAGGCGGAGCGCGAGCCCTTCAGCCGGCTCAAGGCGCGCCAGGCGGTGGCGGCCGCGCTCGACCCGGGCCTGCTGGCCCCCGCGGTCGCCTCGGCGGGCGTCCCGCTGCTCTCCTACCTGCCACTCGGTGTCTGGGGGCGGCGCGACGCCTCGCCGGTGCTGGAGGCGAACCCGGCGAACGCCAAGCACCTGCTGTCCGAGGCCGGCTTCCCGCGCGGAACCTCGGCCGGCCTGCTGATCAGCGAGGGCGACCGGCAGCCGGACCAGGCGCGGGTGGCCGAGGCCATCCGCGCCTCGCTGGCGACCGCCGGCATCTCGGTCTCCATCCAGGTCGAGGCCCCGGAGGCGGCGCTCCAGCTCGCCCGGTCCGGCCAGCATCAGATGACGCTGCTCGAGGCTCGCGTCGAGGCGGGCGATCCGCACTTCCTGCTCTATCCGCTCACGAGCACCGAGGGCGCGAGCAAGGGGCCCGGTGCGCAGAACCTGTCCTTCTACCGCAATCGCACCCTCGACGATCTCCTGATCCGGGCCAGCCAGGTGTCCTTCCGGCCGGAACGCCAGCGACTCTACGTGCGCGCGCAGGCCACGCTGGCCGAGGAGGTGCCGTGGGTGCCGCTCTACGTGCGGCTGCACTGGGCGTCGAGCCGCATGGACGTGCGCAACCTGCGCCTGCATCCGAGCGGCAATCCCCGCTTCGACCGCGTCTGGATCGACGCGCCCCCCGCCGCGCCGGCGCCCGTGCCCGGCGCCCAGCGCTGACCTTCCGACGCGGCCCCCGCCCCGCCCGCTCCCCGCCGCCTAACTGTGCTTGCGCAGCTCGAGCCGCCCGATCTGCCGCCGGTGCACCTCGTCCGGGCCGTCCGCGAACCGCAGGGTCCTCGAGTGCGCCCACATCGACGCGAGCGGGAACTCCTGGCTCACGCCGCCGCCG
>DATFGS010000510.1:0-2326 GCA_035249225.1 Candidatus Methylomirabilota bacterium
CGACCGGGACGCCCGGCGCGCCGGCGGGCGCGGCGTGGGAGCCCTTCTCCCCGGCCCGGCTCGCGGAGCTGCGCGGCCAGGGCAAGCCCGTGTTCGTGAACTTCACCGCGGCCTGGTGCATCACCTGCCTCGTGAACGAGCGCGTGGCCCTGCGCTCACCCGCGGTGGCCGAGACCTTCGCCCGTCACGGCGTGGTGTACCTCAAGGCCGACTGGACCAGCCGCAGCGGGGAGATCGCCTCGATGCTGGGCTCCTTCGGCCGGAGCGGCGTTCCCCTGTACGTCGTCTATCCCGCCCGCGCCGGGCGCGCGACCACGCCCGAGCCGCGGGTACTCCCCCAGATCCTGAGTGAAGGCGCCATCATCGAGGCATTCGACAAGGAGACCCTATGAGCGCAGAGCTGATCGGCCGTCGCAGCTTCCTCGCCCGCACCGGCACCGGCCTCGTCCTGGCCGGCGGCGCTTCCTCCCTCCTCTCGGCGCGCCCGGCGTGGGCCACCGTCGCGAAGGTCGGCGAGCCCGCCCCCGGCTTCACGGTCAACGCGACCAATGGCTCGCCGGTGAGCCTCGCCTCCTACAAGGGCAAGCTCGTGGTGCTGGAGTGGACCAACCACGACTGCCCCTACGTGCGGAAGCACTACGACACCGGCAACATGCAGAGCCTGCAGCGCGAGGCCGCCCGGCAGGGCGTCGTGTGGCTCACCGTGATCTCCTCCTCGGAGGGCACGCAGGGCTACGTGACGCCGACCCAGGCCGACGAGCTGACCACCTCGCGCAAGGCCGCGCCCACCGCGGTCCTGCTCGACACCAAGGGCGTGGCCGGCAAGCTGTACGGCGCGACCAACACGCCGCACATGTACGTGGTGGACAAGGCGGGCATGCTCGTCTACGCGGGGGCGATCGACGACCGGCCGACGTCTCGCCGCGCGGACGTGCAGGGCGCGAACAACTACGTGCGGGCCGCGCTCGACGCGGTCGCGGCCGGCCAGCCGGTGAAGACGCCGGTGACGCGCGCCTACGGATGCACCGTCAAGTACTCCTGATCGCATGCCCCGCCTGACCCGCCGCGGGCTGCTCCACGGGCTGGCGGCGAGCGCGGCCGCCGGTGCGCTGCCCCGCCCGTCACTCGCCCAGGTGGGCGACGCGGCGCGGGCGGCGATGGCGGGCGCCGCGCTGGCCTTCCTCGGGGCCCTGCCCGCGGAGGCGCGCCGGCGCGCGGTGTTCGCCATCGGGGACCGCGAGCGGCTCAACTGGCACTACGTCCCGCGCGGCCGCGAGGGCGTGCCCTTCAAGGTAATGCCCGCGTCCGCGCGGACCGCGGCCCACGAGCTGCTGAAGGCGAGCCTGAGCGCGGTGGGATACGGCAAGGCCACCCGCATCATCCAGCTCGAGGACGTCCTCCGCCGCATCGAGACCTTCGGCCTCTCGCGCGATCCCGAGAACTACGCCTTCACGGTCTTCGGCAACCCGGGCGCCACCGCGCCCTGGGGCTGGCGCGTCGAGGGCCACCATCTCTCGCTCAACTTCACGCTGGTGCCCGGGCAGCCGATCGCGATGACTCCCGCCTTCATGGGCGCGAACCCCGCCGAGGTCCCGTCGGGACCGAAGAAGGGGCAGCGCGCGCTCGCGGCCGAGCAGGATCTGGGTCGCGCGCTCGCCCGGAGCCTGACCGGCGCCCAGCGCGCCCGCACCGTCATCGCGGCGGAGTCGCTCGGCGACATCGTCACCGGGCCCGGGCGCGCCGACAGCCTCGCGACCCCGGCGGGCCTGCCGCTCGCCGACATGACCGGCGCTCAGCGCGCCATGGCAGCCAAGCTCATCGAGGAGTACGCGCGGAACATGCGCAGCGAGCTGGCCGAGCAGGAGCTGCGGCGCATGACCGAGGCCGGCGCCGAGCGCGTGCACTTCGCCTGGGCCGGCCCGCTCGAGCCGGACCGCGCGCACTACTACCGGCTGCACGGCCCGACGCTGCTCATCGAGTACGACAACACCCAGAACAACGCCAACCACATCCACTCGGTGTGGCACGATCCCCGGCGCGACTTCGGCCAGGATCTCCTCCGCGCCCACTACGAGCACGCGCACCACCACGATCACGCCTAGCTGCGCGGCCTAGGCCCCGCGAGAGCGGCCGGCCGGGCCCACGTCGGACTTACCGCGAAGAAACTTCCGGCGCCGTCCGCGGCCTCCCGGATTCCGGTGACTTGCCCGACGCGCGGCGTGGCACATCGCTTGCTCCCCACTCGGGCGTGGCGAGCTCCGCGCGCTCGGTCAAGCCCCTGGTGGTGGTGGCCGCCCTGATAGTGGGCGTCGCCGCGCTCTACCTC
>DATFGS010000511.1:0-1033 GCA_035249225.1 Candidatus Methylomirabilota bacterium
CGGCCGACGATCTGGACGCCGACCGGCTGGGCGTCGTTCTCGTTCGCGGGCACGATGGCCGCGGGCAGGCCCATGAAGTTCATGGCATAGCTGTAGAGCGCGCTGCCGAGCACCTCGCGCACGCCCTCGGCGCCCTGCTCGTCACGGTTCCAGGCGAAGATGGGCGCCGGAAGGAACGGAGTGAGGACCAGCGGGTAGTCGGCCATGAACGTGGTCCAGGCGCGAATGAAGCGGTTCCGCTCGGCGATCGCCTTGAGGAACTCGAGGCCCTCGAACGGCTGGAAGTAGCGGTAGTACTCGTCGAAGATCGCCACGACGGTCTTCGATCCGTACTTGCGCACGTCGGCGTCCATCAGCGCTTTGGCCTCGCCGAAGAGGCAGCGCACCCCCGTGACGGCTGCCTCCTTGAGGAGGGGCGGCTCGACCTCGCGCACGTCGTACCCGGCGGCGGCCAGGGCGGTGCGCGCGGTGTCGAGCGCCCGGGCGACCGCCGGGTGCAGGGGGAAGTCGAAGGTGTTCCGGGTGAAGGCGACCTTGATGGGCCTCGGCTCGGGCGTCCCCTCGAACGGCATGGGCACCTGCCAGGGATCCCGGGGGTCGTAGGCGATGAGCGACCGCATGGCCAGGCGTACGTCGCGGACCTCGCGGCAGATGACGCCCTGCACGGACATGACCTGCGCCAGCATGCCGCGCTCGACGGTGGCCGATGGATTGTAGGCCGGCACCCGGCCGAGACCCGGCTTCACCGTGGCCGCGCCACAGGCGTAGGCCGGGAAGCGGAGTGAGCCGCCGATGTCGTTGCCGTGCGCGATCGGGCCATAGCCCATCATCACCGCGGCGGCCGCGCCCCCCGAGGAGCCCCCGGCCGAGGCGGTGTCGTTCCAGGGATTGAAGGTGCGGCCGTGCAGCTCGTTCACCGTGGTCCCTCGGAAGGAGAACTCCGGCGTGTTGGTGCGCCCGATGATGATGGCTCCCGCCCGACGGAGGTTTCGGACCACCGGCGCATCGTCCGGCGCCATCACGCCCTTGAACG
>DATFGS010000512.1:0-12826 GCA_035249225.1 Candidatus Methylomirabilota bacterium
CGCCTCGACATGACACACGCCGCGACGATCGACAGCAGAACCACCGAGAGCGCCGGCCAACGGAAGACGAGGCGAACGATTTCCGCGGCCGCGACCCGGCTCACGAGACCGCCGCCGCGTCGCCTCGTCGCCCCGGCCAGATCGATGCCGTCGAAGATGCGCTCGAGGATCGTCTTCGCGAGAATGTTCATTCTGCCTCCGGTTCGGGGCACGAGATGGCGCGCGCCGTAACAACTACTCGGTAGGTCTTCCGCGGCCTGGTTCCGCCGATCCGGCGCGGATCTTCTCCCGCGCATTCCCGATCCGGGAAGAAAGCTCCTGCTTCGCCTCGATCGAGTAGCGTCTCGGACCTCTCCTGCACCGTCCACAGCAGTCCATCCACCCGTTCCCGGATGGGTTCCGCGTTACCCTTCACGTAGTCACGGATGGAGTCACGGTACTTCCACACCACCAGCCCGGTCAGTGCGGCAACCAGGAGTCGTCCCAGCATTGTGCCACGCCTCGTCCCGGATCGGCTCGGCCGTTCCTCCGACTCGCCGGCTTCACGGAAACCGAGGCGCGGAGTATTCGCAGAATCCGCTGAACAGTGAATCCGGCGGCACGTCGTGCCACCATCCGCCCGTGCGGAAGCATCGCGCGGCAAGCTCTTCCTGGGTATAGGCGGGCGGGATCGGGGGTCCGGTGGCGCAGCCGGTCACCGCCATCGTCGCCAGCAAGAGGCACCACGCACGGATCGCGGCACGGCGCGGAGACCACGTCTTCCCGCGGCGCATCAGGCCCATCCGATCCATCGTAACTCTCCCCGCGGGCGCGGCGTCCCGGCCGACTAGGACGCGGGCCAGACCCGCCGGGCGACCTCGGCGACCCGGCGCAGCTTCGCGGCCTGCTGCTCGGGGGTGAGCGGGTTGCCCGCCTCCCCGGAGGCGAACCCGCACTGCGGGCTCAGGGCGAGGCGCTCGAGCGGCACGTGGCGGCTCGCCTCGCGGAGGCGCGTCTCGATCGCGCCGGCGTCCTCGAGGGCGCCCTGCTTGGTGGTCAGCAGCCCCAGCACCACCGTCGCCTCCGGCCGCACGCGGCCCAGCGGGCCGAAGAGCCCCGCGCGGGGCGTGTCGTATTCCAGCAGGAGCCGGTCGTAGCGGGTGAGCCGCGGGAACACCTCCGCCGCGATGGCCTCGTAGCCGCCGTCGGCGAGCCATCGCCCGCCCGGCGCGTTGCCGCGGCAGATGTGGATCGCGCGGGTGACCCCGCGGACGCCCTCGAACACGCTGTCGTCGATCTCCGCGTCGGCGACCAGCTCGGCGGCCATGTCGTGCCCCCACGACTCGAAGGCGGCCCGGTTCGCCCGGTCCACGTGCCACTGGGCGTAGTTGGGCGCGTCCATCTGGATGTAGTCGCCGCCCAGCGCGACCACGCGCGGCACCACGTGCTCGCGCAGGTAGCGGGCGATCGCGCGCAGGAACTCCTCCGGGGTCGGGTAGGCCGCGCGCGAGTAGTCGCGGTGCCAGAAGATGCGGTGCCAGCTCGGGGAGGGGATCGTGAACTTGGTGCGGGCCCGCGCGTGCGCCTTGAGGAACGCGTACTCGTCGGAGACCACGTCGCGCACCACCTCGATCGGCCGGGTGACGAAGGGGCGCGTCGGATTGGTCCACACCTGGGCGCGGCGGCCGTCCGGCTCCTTCCACAGCGACCACCAGCCCGGATCGGCGGGCAGGAACTCGAAGCCGGTGAGCGGCGCGCGCGCGGCGCCCTCCTCGCGGAGCGGGATCGTGATGACCCACGACGACCGCCGCAGCTCGCCGTCGGTGATCACGTCGAGCCCCGCCGCCTCCTGCAGCGCGATGGCGTCGCGGACCGCGCGGTCCTCCGCCGCGCGCAGCGCCTCGGCGGGGACCCGGCCCTCGCGCGCGCCCTGCCGCGCCTCGCGGAGGTAGGCCGGACGGAGGAGGCTGCCCACCACGTCCGACCGCGGCGTGGTCACGCGGGCGGGCCGGCTTCGAGCCGCTCGATCCCCGCGTCGGCCGGCCGGGGCGCGGCGCGGTCGAACAGGGTCCGGGCCGTCCCGATCGCGATCAGCAGGTAGGCGGTACCCAGGGTGAAGCCGCCGATCACGTCGGAGAGCCAGTGCATGTCGAGGTAGATGCGGCTCGCCGCGACCAGCCCGACCGCGGCGCCGCACGCCAGGCAGGCCGAGACGCGCCAGCGCCGCCGCCGCCCGGAGAGAGTGACGAGCAGGAACGCGATGATGCCGAAGAAGACGGCGAGGCTCAGCACGTGACCGCTCGGGAAGCCCCACGGCGCGGCGTTGGGCCGCGGCCGATCGGCGGCCCACTTGCCCGCGAGCTGGAGCAGGCCGGTACCGGCCATGAGCCCCGGCAGAAGCAGGGCCCAGCGCCGGCTGGCCCGCCAGAGCGCCGTCGAGGCGACCACGATCAGCGGGATGAGCCCGGCCGGCTCGCCCAGGAACGAGACCGCCTCCATCGAGACGTCGAGCCACCCGCTCCGCATGGGCTGCACCCATTCGCGGACGCTCCGGTCGAGCGGCAGGAACTGATGCTGCGCCGCGGCGAGCGCCAGGACCAGATAAGCGGCCAGGAGCCCGCATGCTCCCGCAGCGAGCCGGTACCGGATGACCCTCTTCACGTCTTTCATCATGCCACACGGCGGAAGCGGGCTGCAGGGCCTGGCACGGAAGTTGTACCGTTCACGCGGCATGCGCCGGGTGAAAGCCGTCCTGCTCGTGCTCGGAATCGCGGCGATCGCGTTCTCGGTCGCCCGCATCGGGCCGGCCCCGATCCTCGAGGCGCTCGCGCGCCTGACATGGTGGCAGCTCGCCCTGGTCTGCCTGCCGTACGCCGCGATCATGGCGGTGGACACCCTGGGCTGGCGCTTCGCGTTCCCGCGCGATCCGGCGCCCTTTCACCGCCTCTACGGCGCGCGCCTCGCCGGCGAGGCGCTCAACCTGGTGACCGCGGTCGGCTCGGTGGGCGGCGAGGCCGTGAAGGCCTGGCTCATCCGCCGCGACGTCGCGTACGAGGAGAGCGTGCCGTCGGTCGTCATCGCCAAGACCACGATCACCATCGCGCAGGCTCTCTTTCTCCTGATCGGGGTCGCGCTCGCCTGGAGCCTGCTCGCCCCCGACTCGCGGGTGCTCGGCGCCATGATCTGGCTGCTCGTGGTCGAGGTCATGGCGGTGGCCGGCTTCGTGGGCGTCCAGGTGATGGGCATCGTGGGCCGCGCGGGGCGGCTGCTCGAGTGGTTCGGGGTGGTAGGCCGCGGCGACTCGGCGCAGCGGCTCGACACCGCTCTGCGCGACTACTATCGGCGCGACTGGCGGCGGCTCTCCTGGTCCACCGGCTTCCACCTGGCCGGCTGGCTCCTCGGCGCCGTCGAGGCCTTCGTGATCCTCGTCTTCCTGGGCGTTCCCGTCGATCTCGTGACCGCCACCGTGATCGAGGCGCTCGGGGCGGGGGTGCGCTTCGCGACGTTCCTCGTGCCCGCGAGCCTCGGCGCCTTCGAGAGCGCCAACGCGGCCGCCTTCGAGGCCATGGGCCTGGGAGCGGGCGCCGGGCTCGCGTTCAGCTTCGTGCGCCGGGCGCGTCAGGTCGTGTGGATCGCGATCGGCATGCTCGCGCTCGCGGCCATGAGCTGGCGGGCGAAGCGCGCCGGCCTTCAGGCCACGGTCTCGAGCGGGACCTCCTCCTCGCCCTCGACCTGACGCCGCTTGAGGCGCTCGATCGCGCCCGGGGGAAGCAGCAGCGGAAGCACCCGCCGCACCACCCGGAGCGTCTCGCGGCCGGCCTCGCTGACGATCACCACCTCGCGCCCGCGGTAGACCGACACGCCCGTCCAGCGCCCCGGCAGGCGCAGCTTGAGCCGGAGCAGGCGCCACGCGAGCCCCCACTTCGAGGTCCGCGGGAGCACGAACACGTCGAGGCGCCCGTCGATGGGCGAGGCGGCCGGCGTCAGGCTGAGGAAGTCGCGATAGGTCTCCACGTTGGCCACCGTCACCAGCACGGCCTGGTCGGCGGCCAGCGCGCCGTCCACCTCCACGCCGAGCGGGGCGAGCGGCGTGCGCCAGACCGCCCGCACCGCCGTGCCGTAGTAGGCGAGCAGGCGCCGGATGCGGTCCCGCGGCTGGCGCCGGCCCTCCTCCACCGCCTCCTGGACCTGGTCGAGAAAGCCGTAGCTCTTGTGGGAGAGGAAGATCTCGTCGCCCGCCACGCCCACGTCCACCAGCCGGACCTCGCCCTCGTCGAGCAGCCGCGCGGCCTGGCGCGGAGACGACGGGTGGCCGAAGACGCGGGCGAAGAGATTGCCGAAGCCGGTCGGGATCGGCACGAACGGAAGGCGGTGGCGCCGGGCCAGGAGCGCGGCCGCGCTCTGGGTGGCGTCGCCGCCGACGCAGCAGATCGCGTCGAACTCCGGCCCGCAGGTCTTCGCCCATTCCGTGAGAGACGGCAGATCGCCGAAGGCCTGGATCGTGGCCGCGGCGCCCCGGCGCCGCAGCAGGCGGGCGAGTCTCCGTGCGACGCCGCGCGCCCGGCCCTCGCCGGAGCCGGGCGTCACGACGATGCAGACCGATTGCCAGCGCATCGGCATGTCGCGGAGAGGAGCAAGCCGTGTGCCGCCGCCGATGCCGCGCCGCCGCGCGTGGTTGGCGGACGAGCGGGGCCGGTGGGCCCGGCGCCCCTGGAACGAATGACCCGGTAAGAACGCCCGGCGCGACGGGCTCCTGATTCTCTGGTGGCCGCGCACGCGTTCCGGTACACTTGGGCCAACTCATGGGCCCGCCTGGAGCGGGGCCCCCCGCGCGTGCCCCCGCACCGCGGCGCCGATTGACCGGCGTGATGGTTCACCTCTAATGTTGGTGACGGAAAGGGCTTTGCGCCAATGAGCGTCCCACTTGAGTAGGCGATCTCGCCACCGGCGCCACTCCGGGAACCGACCGCCGCAAGGGCAGGGATCGGGCCAGGGGCAGGGGTCGGGACAAGGCCAAGGGCCGGGCCAAGGCGGAGGCCCGCGTGGTCCGATGCCGCCCCGACCCGCCGCCCGGCCCACCCCGTCGATCTTCGAAGGCCTCACCGCGGTCCAGCCGTACGAGAAGCTGAAGCTCGAGACCACCCGGGACGAGCTCTCCATGCGCGCGCTGGACATGATCGCGCCGATCGGTCGAGGACAGCGCGGCCTGATCGTGGCTCCGCCCCGGACCGGCAAGACCATCCTGCTGCAGAAGATCGCCAAGGCGGTGCTCACCAACCATCCCGAGGTGGTGGTGATGGTGCTGCTGGTGGACGAGCGGCCCGAGGAAGTCACCGACTTCAAGATGCAGATCGGCAAGCAGGCCGAGATCGTGGCCTCCAGCAACGACAATCCCTACCGGCGCCACATCGAGGTCACCGAGCAGTGCATCGACAAGGCGAAGCGAATCGTCGAGGAGAAGCGGGACGTCCTGATCCTCTTCGACTCGCTCACCCGCATGACCCGCGCCTACAACAACGAGCTCTCCTCGCGCGGGCGCACCATGTCGGGCGGCATCGACAGCCGCGCCTTCCAGATGCCGCGCGCGTTCTTCGGGGCGGCCCGCAAGATCGAGGAGGGCGGCTCGCTCACCATCATCGGGACCGTGCTGGTGGACACCGGCTCGCGGATGGACCAGATCATCTTCGAGGAGTTCAAGGGCACCGGCAACATGGAGCTCTACCTCTCGCGCGAGCTGGCCGACCGGCGGATCTTCCCCTCGTTCGACCTGATGCGGTCCGGGACACGGCGCGAGGAGCTGCTGTTCTCCGAGGAGGACATGAAGAAGATCCACATGCTGCGGCGGGCCCTGTCCGGGACCAAGCCGCAGGAGGCGATGGAAGCGCTCCTGGGGCGCCTCAAGCTCACCGCGACCAACGCCGACTTCCTGAAGGGGCTCGGTCAGGACTGACCGGGCGGGTGTCTACCGCGCCAGCCCCACCATCTTCGAGACGGCCTGCCGGAGCTGGCTCAAGGTGAAGGGCTTCTCGATGACCGGGATCCCGGTTTCGCGCAGGAACGCGCCATAGTCCGACGAGTTCGCCTGGGCGGTCACGAAGACGATCCGCTTGAGCACCTGCGGATGATCCCGCTGGACCTCCTCGTAGAGGCGCTGGCCGTCCATCTCGGGCATGCGCAGGTCGCAGAACACGAGGTCGAAGCGGTACTGGCCGATGAGGTCGAGGGCCTCCTTGCCGTTCTCGGCGGCGTGGACATCGTGGCCTTCGATGAGGAGGGCGTCCGAGATGAGGTCGCGCACCGCGCGCTCGTCGTCGATCACCAGGATTCGCGCTCGTCCCAAGAATGGCCCCCGCGGCTGTTGACCTGCTCCCGGTTCCGGCTATTCTACGACGAGTGAGCGGGGGACTCCTAATGACCAAGGGCTCGAGCGCGGCGGCGGACCGACGGGCGTTCGTCGCGACCCTGGCGGTGGGGGCGCTGCTCCTCCCCCGGGCGGCCTCCGCCCAGCAGCCGGCGGGACGCGTCCCTCGCGTCGGCTACCTCACCCCCTCGTCGGTGTCGGCCCGCGGCGGCATGATCGAGCTCCGCCAGCGCCTGCGCGACCTGGGCTACGCGGAAGGGCGCGACGTCCGGTTCGAGATCCGGTCGGCCAACGAGGACTTCGAGCGCCTCCCCGACCTCGCCGCCGACCTGGTGCGGAGCGGGGTGGACCTGATCGTCGCGGTCTCGTCGCCCGCGATCCGCGCGGCCGAGAACGCGACGTCCACGATCCCGATCGTGATGGTGAGCGGCACCGATCCGGTCGCCGGCCTCTTCGTGGCCAGCCTCGCCCGTCCCGGGAGCAACGTGACGGGGGTGACCACCTATTTCCCGGAGCTGGCCGGCAAGCGGCTGGAGCTGCTCCGCGAGTGCCTGCCCGGTCTGCGCCGGGTCGCGGTGCTCGCCAATCTCCGCAATCCGAGCAGCGCGGCGGAGGCGAAGGAGACCGAGACGGCCGGGCGGGCCATGGCGCTGGAGATCCACGTGGCGGATGCGCGCCTGCCCGAGCAGTATCCCGACGCCTTCGCGACCATCACGCGGGGCGGGGCCCGGGCGCTCTTCGTCACGACCGACCCCATCCTCTCGAGCAACCGGGAGCGGATCCTGCATCTCGCGGCCAGCCACCGCCTGCCCGCGATGTACGAGTGGCCGGAGATCGTGGAGGCGGGCGGCCTGCTCTCCTACGGTGCGAGCCTGGCCGACGTCAACACGCGCGTCGCGGTGTACGTGGACAAGATCCTGAAGGGCGCCAAGCCCCCCGACCTGCCCGTCGAGCGGCCCACCCGGCTCGAGCTGGCGGTCAACCTGAAGACCGCGGCGTCGCTCGGCATCACCATCCCGTCCGCGATCGTGGGCCGCGCGGGCCGGGTGATCCGGTAGTCGCGCCGGCTTGGTGTCCGATCGGCTAGGTCACCAGGTAGAAGTCCAGGATGACGGCGTCCGCCCGCCGCACCGCCGAGCCCACCGCGATCACGTCGTTGAGCCACGCGTGGGCGGGCGCGCCGGTCTCGAAGCGAGGCGTGGTGCGGAAGTAGTAGGCCGCCGGATCCACCGGCTCCCCGCGCCCCAGCCGCGCCAGCACGCCGGGCGGCCCGCACCGCAGACCCACGTTCCGCACGTAGACGAGCGCGCCGTCGATGGTGCGAATCGTGTAGCGCGCCTCCAGCACCGCCCCGCCGTCGGCCCGCACGACCTGCCAGTCGGCGCCGCCGGGCAGGATCTCGCCGGAGAGGCGCGCGCCCTCGACCCGACCGCCGGTGATCGGGATCACGCGCCTCAGGCCGAGCGGCGTGTCGCCCACCACGAGAGGCGCGGCGATCTCGACGGTCGCCCGGCACAGGCGCTCGAGGCGCGGCGTCACCGGCTCGAAGGTCATGGCGCCCGTGACAGTATCGGATCGTGGCGGGCCGCGCAATGAACCGGCGAGCCTTCATCGGCGTGGTCGCGGGGATCGTCCTGGCCCCGGCGCGCATCGTCGTGGCTCAGCCGAAGGGGCGGGTGTACCGCGCGGGGTTTCTCTTTCCGGGAAGCCCGGGCCCGGGGATCGCCGCGTTCGAACCCGCGATCCGCAGCCTGGGCTGGGTGCCGGGGCAGAACCTGATCCTCGAGCAGCGCTACGCGCACGGTGACCTTTCCCGGCTGCCCGCGCTGGCCGCCGAGCTCGTCGGCCTCAAGGTCGACGTCATCCTGGTGAGCAGCCTGGCGATCCCGGCGGCCCAGGCGGCCACGCGGACGATCCCGACAATCATGGCGTTCGCGGTCGACGATCCGGTCGAGCAGGGCTGGGCGGCGAGCCTGGCCCGTCCCGGTGGCAACCTCACCGGCGTGACGCTCCATGCGCCCGAGCTGGCCGGCAAGCGCCTCGAGCTCCTGAAGGGTGTGCTCCCGGGGATGCGCCGTGTGGGGGTGCTGGCCTGGCCTCGGCCCGGCGGCCTGGGCCAGGTCCGGGCGGCCGAGGCGGCCGCGCGCTCCCTGAGTCTCCAGGTGCACGTGGTCGAGGTGCAGGAGACCGCGCAGTACGACGGCGCGGTCGAGACCTTGAAGCGGGGCGGCGCCGACGCGCTCTTCGTGCTGTCGAGCTCGACCTTCTTCGCGGAGCGCCGGCGCATCGCGGATCTGGCGATCAAGCACCGGCTCCCGCTGGTGGCCCCCTTCCGGGAGGTGGCGGAGTCGGGGGGCCTCATGGCGTACGGACCGAACATCGTCGAGCTCTGGAAGCAGCGGGTGCCGGTCTACGTGGACCGCATCCTGAAGGGCGCGAAGCCCGGCGATCTGCCGATCGAGCAGCCCACCAAGTACGAGCTGATCGTCAACCTCAAGACCGCCAAGACGCTCGGCCTGACGATCCCGCAGTCGCTCCGGCTCCGCGCGGATCAGGTGATCGAGTGACGGGGGCCCGGGGGAACGCACACGACGCGATCGTGATCGGCGCCGGGCACAACGGGCTCGTCACCGCGTGCTACCTGGCGCGCGCGGGGCTGCGCGTGCTCGTGCTGGAGCGGCGGCCTCTGGTGGGCGGGGCGTGCGTGACCGAGGAGACCTTCCCGGGCTTCAAGGTCTCGACCGCGGCCTACGTCAACAGCCTCTTCCGCAAGGAGATCGTCCGCGACCTGCGCCTGGGCGACCACGGCTTCGAGGTGCTCCCGCGCAGTCCCTCGTCCTTCACCCCGCTGCCCGACGGCCGCTCGCTCACCCTGGGGCCGGACGCCGCGCTCACGCGCGCCGAGATCGCCAGGTTCAGCGCCCGCGACGCGGCCCGGTATCCGGAGTACGAGGCCATGCTGGAGCGCGTGGCCGCCTTCGTGGAGCCCACCCTCGACATGACCCCGCCCGACCTGCTGCGCCCCGGCCTGCGCGGGCTGCTCCGGCTCCTGGGGCTGGGCCGCTCGTTCGCCCGCCTGGGCGACGGGGCCTCGGAGGCGGTCGAGCTCCTCACCGGGCCCGCGCGGACGATCCTCGATCGCTGGTTCGAGTCCACCGAGCTCAAGGCCACGCTGGCCACCGACGCGATCATCGGCGCGATGGCGAGCCCGTCCACGCCGGGCACCGGCTACGTGCTCTTCCACCACGTCATGGGCGAGACCGACGGCCGGCGCGGTGTCTGGGGCTACGTGCGCGGCGGGATGGGCGGGCTCACCCAGGCCCTCGCGCGCGCGGCCCGCGGCCTCGGCGTGGAGATCCGCTGCGAGGCCCCGGTCGCCCGCGTCACGGTGCGCGACGGCCGGGCGACCGGGGTGGTGCTCGAGAGCGGAGAAGAATGCCGGGCCCGGATCGTCGCGAGCAACGCGGACGCCAACGTGACCTTCCGGCGGCTCCTCCCCCCGGAGGCGCTGCCCGCGAGCTTTCGCGACGCGGTGTCGCGCATCTCGTACGAGAGCGCGTCGCTCAAGATCAACGTGGCGCTGAGCGAGCTGCCGAGCTTCACCGCGTGTCCCGGCACCGCGCCCGGGTCCCAGCACCGGGGCACCATCCACATCTGCCCCGATCTGGACTACATCGAGCGCGCGTTCGACGACGCCAAGTACGGCCGCCCGTCGGAGCGGCCGGTGCTCGAGTGCACGATCCCCTCGGTGGTGGATCCCACCGTGGCGCCCCCCGGCCGGCATCTCATGTCCATCTTCGTGCAGTACGCGCCCTATGCGCTCCGCGGCCCGGGGTGGGACGAGATCGGCGAGGCCTTCGCCGACCGGTGCTTCGCGCTGCTCGACGAGTACGCGCCCAACTTCAGCCGCTCGGTGCTCGCGCGGCAGGTGCTGACCCCGCTCGACATCGAGCGGGTGTTCGGGCTCACCGGCGGGAACATCTTCCAGGGCGCGATGACGCCGGGCCAGCTCTTCTCGCTGCGCCCGGTGCCCGGCCACGCGGGCTACCGCACCCCGGTGGCCGGCCTCTACCTCTGCGGGGCCGCCGCGCACCCGGGCGGCGGGGTGATGGGCTCGCCCGGCCGGAACGCGGCGCGCGAGATCCTGCGCGGCCGCCGGCGCTTCCTCACCACTTGAACACCGACAGCAGGTTGTGGAAGTCGTCGGTCCAGGTGCCGACCGCGGGCTCGGGCAGGAGCGACGCCACCGTCCACCGCGAGTCCGACGCCAGCTCGCCGAAGTCCTCCGGGCGCCGGGCGAGCAGGGCCCAGCTCGCCTCCACCCCGCCGCGCACGTCGCCGGTGTCGCCGTGCTGGAGCAGGCGCGCGTAGCCGCGGTCCGCCGCCAGGTTGGCCACCACCGGCTCGAGCCGCAGGTAGCGGTTCGAGATGTGCAGCGCGACGATGCCGCGCGGCCCCAGCACGTCGAAGTACAGCCGCAGGGCCTCCCGGGTGAGCAGGTGCACCGGGATCGCGTCGGAGGTGAAGGCGTCCACCAGGATCACGTCGTATCGCTCCTCCGGGCGCTCCTGGCGCACCGCGTCCAGGCGGATGCGCGCGTCGCCCAGCTCCAGGCGCACGCTGGCCCCTCGGTCGCGCGCGTCGGCCGCGTAGGTGAAGTAGCGCCGGTCGAACGCCACGTCGCGCACGAGCCGGTCGATCTCGTAGAAGGTCACGCGATCGCCGGGCTTCGCGTACGCGGCGAGGGTGCCGGTGCCGAGCCCGATCACCGCCATGCGCACCGCGCCCGGGCGACGGTCGAGCTCGGTGAAGAGCTGGCCGATGGGGCCCTTCGGCTGATAGTAGGAGAGCGGCTCCGTGCGCCGGGACGGCTCGAGGCTCTGCCGCCCGTGCAGCGTGGTCCCGTGGCGCAGCTCGGTGTAGCCCTTCGGGTCGCGATCGCGGGAGATGCGGAGCACCCCGAAGAAGGAGCGGCTCTGCCGGATCTGGTCGTTGTTCCGCGCGTCCACGTAGCCCGACACCAGCAGCACCGCGGCCAGGGCCACGCCGAGGTGCAGCGGCCGGCGGCGCAGGAGCCAGGCGAGCACCAGCGGCGGGCCGTAGATCAGCGCCTTGTTCAGCGGGCGCTCGATCGGATCGAGCCGGTCGCCGACCTGCGCGCTGCTCCAGTCGAGCACGCGGGCCAGGAACGAGAAGTCCACGCGGAGGGTGGCCGACTCCGAGTAGAGCACGAGGGCGAGGGCGGCCATCAGCAGCACGAGGGTGGCGGCCCGCAGCGCCCCGGGGCCGAGCCCGGCGCCGCCGCGGCCCGCCTGCAGCAGCACGCAGGCCAGCACCATCACCAGGGGGTACTCGATCAGCGAAGAGAAGATCACCGGCGCGAGCAGCGCGTTGAAGAGGCCGCCCAGCACGCCGCCCACCGAGATCAGCAGGTAGAACTCGGTCAGGTGGCGCGGGGCGGGACGGTCGAGGGCGAGCGCGCCGTGGCACGCGAGCGCGATCACGAAGAGCACGCCGAAGTGCCAGAGCACGATGACCCAGATCCGCTCGGGCAGGGCCGAGACCATCAGGAAGAACACCACGAGGACGACGGGCAGGGTGATCGCCACGACCGCGCGGTGGAGCACGCGCGGCCAGCGCCCGAAGGCGAGGATGAAGGTCAGCAGATAGATCGCGAGCGGCAGCACCCACAGCAGCGGCACCGCGGCCAGGTCGGTGGTGATGTAGGTGGTCGCGCCCAGCAGCAGGCTCGAGGGCGCGAAGGCGAGCGCGATCCAGTGGAGCCGGCGCGGCCAGCCGGGGGCCGGAACGGCCGGGGAGTCCGCCGCGTCCTCCGGGTCCGCGGCGGCCGCGCCCGCCGGCTTCCACCAGAGGGTCAGCGCGCAGAGCGCGGTCAGCACCGCGAGGACGCCGTAGCCGGCGCTCCACAGCGTGGTCTGGGTGAGCCAGCCCGGACCCTGCAGGGCCAGGCGCGGCTCGACGAGGGTCGGGTAGCCCAAGAGCGCGAGCATGCTGCCGAGGTTGCTGGCCGCATAGAGGAAGTACGGATCGCGCGCGGCCGGGTGACCGGTGCGGGTGAACCACTGCTGCAGCAGCGGCGCGGTCGCGCTGACCACCAGGAAGGGCAGGCCGACCGAGACCGACAGGAGCGTGAGCACGTCGAGCACCGGGTTGGTCTCGCCGCCTCGCAGCAGGCGCGGGTTCACGGCCAGGGGCAGCACCGCGAGCGGCGCCGCGAGCACGACCAGGTGCAGGAGCGCCTGGCGCGCGGGCCGCAGGCGCGCGGCGCTCGCGTGCGCGTAGGCGTAGCCGCCCAGGAGCGCGGCCTGGAAGAACACCATGCAGGTGCTCCACACCGCGGGGGTGCCGCCGAGGAGCGGCAGGATCATCTTGCCCACCATCGGCTGCATGACGAACAGGAGCGTGGCGCCCACGAAGAGGGTGAGGGCGTAGAGCACCAGGACGGCGGTCAGGTGCGGATCCTCC